>NZ_AP041141.1:2410000-2710000 GCF_055397545.1 Pseudoalteromonas sp. 11L1
AGCTTAATACCGTTTTCTTCAGCAATCTCGAGTTGACGACGCTCAATCAAGTCATCTTCAAACTCAACAACCTTACCACACTTTAAACACACTAAGTGGTCATGGTGAGTACTGCCCGAAAGTTCAAATACAGACTTGCCACCTTCAAAATGATGACGGCTAACAATACCTGCATCATCAAATTGGTTTAAAACACGGTAAACAGTCGCAAGACCAATTTCTTCGCCTAGATCTAATAAAACCTTGTAAACATCTTCAGCGCTTATGTGTTGGTTATCTGGAGATTGAAGAATCTCTAAAATTTTAATACGCGGTAAAGTTACCTTTAGCCCGGCTTTTTTAAGTTCCAAGTTATGATCAGTCATTAAATCTGTCTCAATTTTATTTAGTTATACTAGACATCTTGCAAGATGTACTCGTCACAATAATAGTTAGGATAACGTGCCTTAGCAGGAAGTGCAAAGAACAATTGATCTATATCAATATTAAGGCGGAAAATGCTAACTGTTTGATAATATTTTAAACAGTTAGCATAATAAGGGGGGATTAATCTGCTAACTCACTTAAGCACATTTCATCATATACTTGAGCACACCATTGTTTAACGCGTTGCTCGGTTAGTTCAGGCTGACGGTCTTCATCAATACCTAAGCCTACAAAATGCTTGTCATCAGCCATGCCTTTTGATGCTTCAAAATCATAGCTGTCTGTTGGCCAATGTCCAACAACAATAGCTCCACGCTCTGTTACGATATCGTTGATCATACCCATTGCATCTAAGAAGTATTCTGCATAGTCTTCTTGATCGCCACAGCCAAAAATAGCCACTAGTTTGCCTTCAAAGCTTACTTCTTCAAGCTCAGGAAAAAAGTCATCCCAATCACACTGCGCTTCGCCATAGTACCAAGTTGGAATACCGAATAAGATCAGATCAAATTCAGCAATCTCTTCTTTAGAGCTTTTTGCAATGTCATGCACAGCAACGAGCTTTTTACCCAATTCTTTTTGGATCATTTTTGCTACGTGTTCTGTGTTACCTGTGTCACTTCCGAAAAAAATGCCTACACTTGCCATGGATTTAAACCTTTTATCTATCAATAGCCAATCTTTCTTGTAAAATTGTTTCGATCAACGCACTACGGCTAATATTTTGTGCATCTGCCATATCACTCAAAGCCTGATACAACTGTGACGAAACTTTAAATTCAACACGCTTTAAACCACGTGCTTTATCTCTTTTTATTTGATTACGTTTATTGACCTTTAACTGCATATCCCGTGGAAGGGGATTGGTTTTCGGTCTACCTGGACGTTTCTCGTATTCAAATAAATCAAGCGTTGTTCTATCTGTTTCTGACTTGGCCATGCTTAACCTACACCCGCACCTTGCCAAAATACCTGAATAAGTCCTTTGGCAATAAAGCCAGAGCAACCTAAAAAAAGTACCAGCCACACAATATAACGACCAAATTTAGGCACATTGCCGCTTTTCAGTACATCTTTAATTGCCAAGCCGATAAAAATAAAAATACCTGCTAAGCCAAAATACAACCCTAAGGTATCAAATTCGTTAATAAACTGACTGACCATCGACGTATAACCTTTAAATTAAACGGCGCGTACTATAGCACATAAATCTTTAATTATTTAGTGTGATAAATCAAAAACACGCCACAAAAATAACTTTAAATTGCCATTAAAAAATCATTGATTGCTTTGTTTACAGCCTGTGGTTTTTGGGCGTGCAACCAATGACCCGCACCATGAATGATTTTTGCACTTACATTTTTAAACAGCGCATTAATTGCTTCACGATGCTCAGCTAATATGTAGTCAGAGTCATTACCTTTAATAAACAGAGTTTCGCATAAACAAGAATTATTTGCATTAATGTTGTCGGTAATTGTTGAATATTTATTATCAAGTACTGATAAATTGAATCGCCAAACAAGTTTCCCTGCATCATTTTTATATAAACTCTTTAGTAAAAATTGACGTACACCTAACTCTTCTATATACGGTTGCATTACTAAATCAGCTTGCTTTCTATCATTAATATCGGCATTTTTCACTGCATTTAATGCCTCAATGATTTGGATATGACGAGCCGGGTAGCTAACTGGGGCGATATCAAGTACCACTAATTTATCGACCAAGTCGCTATGGTTTAATGCAACTTGCATAGCCACTTTACCGCCCATGGAATGCCCTACAAGGTGCGCTTTTTGTATTTTTAATTTCGCCATTAATTCCACAATGTCATTGGCCATGGCTAGGTAATCCATTTCATCACTGTGTGGGGAAAGGCCGTGGTTACGTAAATCGACATTGGTTACGCAAAAGTGTTCACTTAATGGCTTTGCAATCACATTAAGGTTTTCTAAAGAGCCAAACAGTCCATGGATCAAAACAACATCAGGACCTTGACCAATTTGTTTGTAATTTAATTGCATAAACGTCTCCCATAATTTTGCGCATAGTTTGCCGAGCATTAACTAAAAAAGCAAAAAATACAGATATTATTTAAACGCTGGATGCAAAGATACCTAGCTTACTGATTATTTGATCGTTATTAATTATATGTTTAGGGTAGCGTGGGTTGTAACTCGCATTTCTAACTGGATTGGGTATATACCCAAACCATCTCAATATGCAGAATTCAGCGTTTCACAGGGGCTTAATATCAAGGCGTTAGTTTGCAACAATGGTGATCCCTTTTAAAAATTAACAACGATGAGAGTAAGTTCCTGTGAAACACCCAGAGGGTTGGTTTAAAAGCGATTTATACTGCGTTATTGGTTTTAGCAATAGAACGACTATTGTTTGCAATCAATGCCTTGCCTAAATCGCTTTTAATTCCAACTGAAACTCGCATCTTGAGGTGATTTGGGTATAATCATATCGAAAGAAAAATGTGGCCCGTAATGACAGGAAGAACATGAAACAAATCGACATAGACGACGAGTTATATCAGTACATTGCTAGCAATACCCAGAGTATTGGTGAAAGTGCATCGACTATTTTACGTCGTTTATTAAATCTCAGCGGCGAAAAAATTCACACCACAAAATCAGACACTGATCATAAAAATGAAACCGTTAGTGTGTCTAATTCATCTGAAGAACAACAAGTCGCAGCCGTTGAACAGCCAGCCTCTGTGGCGAAAGTGCCAGTAAATAAAAAGAATGCAAACGTATTTAATATTTTAAATAAAGAAGAACTGGCAATGCAAAAAGGTGTTGTTGGTCGTTTCTTATTTATATTGAGTGCATTTTACCGAACGCACAAAACTGACTTTTCAGCAGTGCTTGATATAAAAGGCCGCGATCGTGTTTATTTTGCGACCAGTAAAGAAGACTTAGTGAATAGCGGTAGTAGTATGAACCCTAAAAACATCACCGATAGTGAATATTGGGTGATGACAAATTCAAATACTACACGTAAAAAAATGATGCTGCATGAAGTTGCACTTAGCTTGGGCTATAGCAATGAGCAAGCTGAAAAAATTCGTGATTATCTTTAAGGAAATACCATGGCAATTCATTCCGGCGCAGGGAAAACTGCACCACAATCGGTTTTAGTGAATGTACCAAAGTTAGTGTCTGCGTATTATTTAAATGAGCCTGATCTAGAGCAAAACCCTGAGCATTGTGTTGCCTTTGGCACCTCAGGGCACCGTGGTTGTGCATATGATGTGAAATTTAATGAATCACACATATTATCAATCACCCAAGCTATTTGTGATTACAGAAAGCAAAACGATATATTTGGCCCATTATTTTTGGGTAAAGACACCCACGCATTAAGCGAAGCGGCCTTTAACTCAGCAATAGAAGTACTCGTTGCTAACGAAGTGCAAGTGATCACCCAAGAAAATGGCGACTTCACACCAACACCAGTAATTAGCCACGCTATTGTTAGTTATAATAAAAATCACCCAAATGAATTGGCCGATGGCATTGTCGTTACTCCGTCTCATAATCCTCCTGAAGATGGCGGGTTCAAATATAATCCACCCAATGGCGGTCCTGCAGATACAGATGTAACAAAATGGATTGAAGATAGAGCCAACCAGCTTTTAATGGAAGACTTAGTTGAAGTAGAACTGTTTCCATTTGCTAAAGCGTCGCGTTCTGGTTTTATCCGCTATGAAGATTTAATGACACCGTACATTAATGATCTTGAAAATATTGTTAACTTAAAAGCGATTAGTGATGCTGGTATTAAAGTAGGTATTGATCCATTAGGTGGTTCAGGCATCAACTTTTGGCCAGTGATTGCGAAAAAATACAATCTAGATTTAACCGTTGTAAATGACAGTGTTGATCCGCGTTTTGCATTTATGCCACTTGATAAAGATGGGAAAATTCGTATGGATTGCTCATCACCTTATTCAATGGCGAATTTAATTGCCCTTAAAGATGATTTTGATCTATCGATAGGCAATGACCCTGATTATGACCGTCATGGCATAGTAACACCTGATGGATTAATGAATCCAAATCACTTTTTAGCAGTAGCCATTGATTATTTACTAACGCATCGTGACTGGGATGCCGGTGTTGAAATTGGTAAAACCCTCGTTTCTAGCTCAATGATTGATAAAGTCACTGAGCGTAATAACCGTAAAGTTAAAGAAGTGCCGGTTGGTTTTAAATGGTTTGTTGAGGGGTTAAATAAAGGTAAATTGGCTTTTGGTGGTGAAGAAAGTGCTGGTGCTGCTTTTTTACGTTTTGATGGCAGCGTTTGGTGTACAGACAAAGATGGCTTTATCATGGGGCTTCTTGCCGCTGAAATTCTTGCAGTTACAGGTAAAACACCGTCTGCGTTATATAAAGAGCTAGAACAAGAGTTTGGTGCGCCACTTTATAAACGTTTAGATGCGCCGGCAACGCCTGAGCAAAAATCACGATTAAAAGCGCTCAGTGCAAATGACGTAAAAGCAGATACCTTAGCGGGTGAAGCCATTTTACAAAAACTTACTCATGCGCCAGGTAATAATGCGGCAATTGGTGGTTTAAAAGTAGTAACTGAAAGTGGCTGGTTTGCTGCTCGTCCGTCAGGTACTGAAGATATTTATAAAATATATCTAGAATCATTTAAAGGCGAAGAGCACTTAGCCTTATTAGAAAAAGAAGCTAAAAAACTGGTTGATTCAGTAATTAGCTAATCTGCAATTAAAATTAAAAACGGCTGATTTATTCAGCCGTTTTTGTATCTACAATTTATAAAACAAAAAGGGCTTTATAGTGATGTCAGCCACTTCAGAATATATTAATCAATTAAAACAAGATGGTGATTTTTTAACGCTTTCTCGAAACCATGAATGGCATTTGGATGCAGGCCAATTTACCCTTAGTAATAATACGCAAGTAACCGTGCATGATACCGGTGTAATTGAATTTGAGCCTGATTGTATAACGTCAAAGAATGTGGTGCTTTCAAGTGCCATTCATGGCAATGAGACAGCCCCTATAGAAATTTGCGATGAACTGATTAAACACATTATTAGTGGAAAACTTGAATTACAACAACGGGTTTTATTTATTTTTGGTAACCCTAAGTCAATTAATATTGGTAAACGCTTTGTAGAAGAGAACTTAAATCGCTTATTTAATGGGCACCACACTGTTGATGGCATCGCGATGAACGACGAACGTGTTCGTGCAGCAAAACTTGAACATTACGTTAGCGATTTTTATGCACGCTCAGAGCAGGGCACGTATCGCTGTCATTATGATTTACATACCGCTATTCGTGGTTCTAAAAATGAGAAGTTTGCTGTTTACCCATTTTTACATGGCAAGCCGTGGAAAAAGTCGCAACTGCAGTTTTTATTGAGTTGCGGAGTAAATACGGTATTAATGATGAAATCACCGGCTACCACGTTTAGCTACTATTCATCGTTTGTGCATGGGGCTGATTCGTTTACCGTTGAGCTTGGCCAAGTAAAACCCTTTGGTGAAAACGACATGTCACGCTTTGCAAAAACCAAGCAAACACTAACTGCATTAATTAGTCAAAAAGAAGTTGAATACCCTAAATTTAATGCAAGTGACTTTGAGTTGTTTTCTGTTCATCGCACAATTAACCGCACAGAGCAAGACTTTAGCTTCCCGTTTTCTGATGATGCCGAGAACTTTACAGGCTTTGCAAAGGGTGAGCTTTTAGCAACTGATGGTGATAATGCAATTTATGCGGACGTAGAAGGGGAAGCGATTATTTTTCCTAACGCACAAGTTGCTATTGGACAACGTGCACTATTAACGGTTGTGCCTATGCAGGTGGATAGTCGTTTTAGCTAATTCAACACATCAGACCACTTGTTATGAAAGTTTAACCAACTGATTAATAAGTGGTTAATTATATGTATAGTTAACTTGCCAGTTTTTTGCTCAATATTTACTTTTGTTTGGTCACAGTTTTGTTGAATAACACTTTACGTTAACGTAAAGTGTTGGCAGCTTTAATTAAATACAGTGCAGATGTTGCAAAGTTTATTCAGCAACAATCACCCATAATAATAATTTAAAGGGGCACTGTGATACCGACAACAAGAGAAGGTAGGTTATGAGTAATCCCAATAACGTATCGCTGAATATTAACCATGAGCTTGAGTTTATCGACGGTCACGCGCTTAATATTCCAACCCTTAGTATTTTAACTGAGGACGGCGACATTCATCCTAGTGCTCCTGCACCTGACATTTCTAAACAAACCGCTATTAAATTATACGAAACCATGCGTTTTATTCGTTTATTGGATGAACGTATGCAGGGTGCTCAACGCCAAGGCCGTGTTAGCTTTTACATGCAGTGTTTAGGTGAAGAAGCGGCGGTAACAGCCTCTGCGGCAGCCCTTGATCAAGATGATATGATTATGGCGCAATACCGTGAGCAAGCGGCGTTGCACTACCGTGGTTTTACGCTTGACCAATTTATGAATCAGATGTTTTCTAATGAGTTAGATCTTGGTAAAGGCCGTCAAATGCCGATCCATTACGGTTCTAAAGCACTTAACTACATGACAATTTCATCGCCATTAGGAACTCAAATCCCACAGGCCACCGGTTATGCATACGGTCAAAAAGTAAAACATATCGATGCTAAAACAGGTGAACTAGCAAGCACTATTGATAACGTCACCATTTGTTACTTTGGTGAAGGTGCCGCTTCAGAAGGTGATTTCCACGCAGGTCTTAACATGGCTGCAGTGCACAAGGCACCGGTTATCTTTTTTGCACGTAACAATGGTTATGCTATTTCTACCCCAGCTGATGAACAATTTAAAGGTGATGGTATTGCATCGCGTGGCGTAGGGTATGGTATTAAAACCATACGTGTTGATGGCAGCGATGCACTCGCTGTTTATGCAGCAACTAAAAAAGCCCGAGAAATTGCAGCAACCCAAGGTGAACCTGTACTTATTGAATCGATAGCTTATCGTTTAGGCGCGCACTCAACGTCAGATGATCCTAGTGGCTACCGTTCAAAAGATGAAGAAGCAAACTATAAAGCGTGCCCAATAGAGCGCTTTAGAAAATGGCTAGTAAAACAAAACTGGTTAGATGACGCAGAAGATATAAAAGCGAAAGAAACAATTCGTGATGATATTTTGGCGGCACTTAAACGCGCTGAAGTAATTGATAAACCAGCCTTAGAAGAGCTGATTTCTGATGTGTACGATACGCCAATTCCATCTTTACAACGCCAATATGATGAGCTTAAAACACATATAAAAGCCCATCATGATGCCTATCCAACAACAGCAGGGAGAATTAAGTAATGGCTAAAATGAACATGCTACATGCAATTAATTCTGCTTTAGATATCACTATGAATGAGCACCCTCAAGCGTGTATTTTTGGTGAAGACGTTGGTTATTTTGGCGGTGTTTTTAGAGCAACATCAGGCTTACAAGAAAAATACGGTAAGCACCGAGTATTCAACACGCCGCTTACAGAGCAAGGCATTTTAGGTTTTGCTAACGGATTGGCCGCATTTGGTGCACCAGCGCTTGCTGAGATTCAATTTGCTGATTACATCTTTCCTGCGTTTGATCAAATTGTGAATGAATCTGCTAAGTTTCGTTACCGTAGCGGTAATGAATTTAACGTGGGTAATCTAACAATACGAACACCATACGGCGGCGGTATTGCTGGTGGTTTGTATCACTCGCAATCACCAGAAGCATATTTTGCTCATACGCCAGGGTTAAAAATTGTCGTGCCGCGTAATCCTTATCAAGCTAAAGGCTTACTTCGCGCATGTATTAAAGACGATAACCCAGTGCTATTTTTTGAGCCAAAACGCTTATATCGTGCATCTACGGGTGAAGTGCCAGAAGAAGATTACAGCATTGAACTAGGCAAAGCCGAAGTGGTTCAAGAGGGCACTGACGTTACTTTATTGGCGTGGGGGGCACAAATGGAAATTGTAGAAGCAGCTGCTAAACAAGCCAGCGAACAAGGTATAAGCTGTGAGGTAATTGACCTTCGCAGTATTCTACCATGGGATGTTGAAACGATTGCTAAGTCAGTGACAAAAACAGGCCGTCTTATTGTTAGTCATGAAGCACCTATTACCAATGGTTTTGGCGCTGAAATTGCGGCAACTATCGCTCAAGAGTGTTTCTTACATTTAGAGTCGCCTATTTTACGTGTCTGTGGTTTAGATACACCATATCCGCTGGCGCTTGAAAAAGAATATGTTCCAGATGCATTGAAAGTAATGGCCGCAATTAAACAATCAGTGAACTTTTAGGGGTTTCCATGGCTAAAGATTTTATATTACCTGACATTGGTGAAGGCATTGTTGAATGCGAAGTAGTCGAATGGCTGGTGCAAGAAGGTGATACAGTAAAAGAAGATCAGCCTATTTGTGATGTGATGACAGATAAAGCCTTAGTGCAAATTCCTGCGGTACATGATGGGGTGATCACTAAGCTACATTGCAAAAAAGGCGATATTGCTAAAGTACATGCGCCGTTATTTGCAATGGATGTTGCCGGGGAAGCACCCAGCGAAAAGACTGAAACATCATCTGCACCAACATCTACTCGTGAACACTTAGAAGATTTTATCTTACCCGATATTGGTGAAGGTATTGTTGAGTGTGAAATTGTAGAGTGGTTAGTAGCAGAAGGCGATGAGATTGAAGAAGACCAAGCTGTTTGTGATGTAATGACTGATAAAGCGTTGGTACAGATACCGGCTAAATATACCGGTACTGTACAAAAGCTATATTATCAAAAAGGTGAAATTGCCAAAGTACATAGCCCGTTGTTTCAAATGACCATAGCAGGTCAAGCCGCAAAAGAAGATGTTGATGTTAATCAAGCGGTCGTAAAAGCACAAAGCAATGCAACTACCGATTCACCGGCTAAACAAACACAACCACAAACTGCGATTGTTAACGAAAAAGCAGTTGCCTCACCTGCGGTTAGACGTAAAGCGCGAGAGCTTGATGTAGATTTAACTTGCGTACCAGGCAGTGGTAAAAATGGTCGTATTTATAAACAAGATATTGAAGCGTTTATAAAAAATGAAGTGCCATCTGGTATGGATACTTCTGAGCTTAATAAACCACAAGCTTCTGAGAGTAAAAAAACCAGCAGCACTGAACATGTAACGAGCACAGGTGGAACGCGAACAGAAGCGATTAAAGGTATTAAAGCGGCCATGGCTAAACAAATGGTAGCGTCGGTTTCTACTATTCCACATTTTACCTACAGTGATGAAATTGACTTAACTGATTTAATTGCACTTAGAACTGATCTGAAAGAGCAATATAAAGCTCAGGGCGTTAAGTTAACTATGATGCCGTTTTTTATTAAGGCGTTATCGTTGGCAATGAGTCAATTTCCAGTACTTAACTCAAAAGTAAATGATGATTGTAGCGAAATTACTTACTATGACGATCATAATATTGGGGTTGCGGTAGATTCTAAAGTGGGCTTATTAGTGCCTAATATTAAAGCTTGTCAAACTAAAAGCATTGTAGAGGTTGCTAACAGTTTAACTCAGCTTACTGATTCTGCTCGCGAAGGGCGAGTTGCACCTGATGATTTAAAAGGTGGCACTATTAGCATTTCTAACATTGGTGCGATTGGCGGCACTATTGCAACGCCAATCATAAATAAGCCAGAAGTCGCGATTGTTGCACTTGGTAAATTACAGCACCTTCCACGCTTTGATCAGCAAGGGCAGGTGGTTTCACGTGCAATTATGCAAGTAAGCTGGTCAGGTGATCACCGTGTAATTGATGGCGGCACGATAGCGCGCTTTAATAATTTATGGAAAGAATACTTAGAGCAGCCAGCTAAAATGATGATGGCAATGCGCTAATCTTTTTCATTAAATTATTAATATAAATAAATAAAACCAGCTAATTAGCTGGTTTTTTATATCTTGAAAAGTAAATTAATTCAATAAAAGGTAGTTCAATTTAGCTGAAAAAATACAGTCCATAACCCACTAATAACGCCGGAACTGCGGTATATAGTGTGGCAATAATGGCCGCTCTGGGTGCCATAGCAATGGCAGGGAAAAGCGCATCGCCATCGTTGGAAATAGCGTTCGCTGCTAAAGCACTAAACGGTATCACACCTTGAATGTATAACGTGGTGACAATGATTTGCGGTCCACAACCGGGTAAGAAGCCAATTAATACCGCAATTAAAGGTGCTAAATAGGCATAATTTAAAAACCATGTTTTTAAATCAAGACCAAACACGCTCACCAGTAGTTCAAATAACACAAAGGAGGCAACCACCCACGCGGTTACAAAATGAGTATCTTGCAGTACTTTTGTTATTTTTGAAGGCGGACTGCATACATCATCTTCTGAGGTCACTTCCTTGTAGCTTTCACCTTTTGATGATAGCGCCCACATAAACACCACAAACAATGCCATTAATGCGCCAAAAAAACTGACCGCATTTACTACATGATTGCCAAATTGGCTTAAATCAATATTAAACGCCAGTACAAAAGCAATCACTAATCCAGGAATAATAGCAATTAACCAAATAGGCTTGCTCAACTTTATTATTTTGGTTGGCAATACAGTCACTGGTTGTGTTTGCTTTTGATTGGTAGGGCATAAATAACCTGTTTTATGCAGTTTATTAACCAGTAAGCCTGTTAGCGTTCCAACGACTAAGCCTATTGCCATTATTGTTAAGCCGTCAGTAGGGCGGGTAGCTAATAATAAAAATGCGGCATCACCCATTGTAGCCGTTAATACCGCAACAATAGCCCCAAAGCTGGCTTGTCCCTTAGTAAATTGGGTAACCACAATGATTGCACCACCACAGCCTGGCAGCATTCCTAAAAATGCAGCAAAGCTGACCTCTAACACAGGAGACTTAGCATTTAGATAACGAAGTTCTAGTTGGGGTAAATGATCAATCGCGTAGTAGTAAATAAATAGGGTCGCAGCAACAAACACACTGACTTGAAAAAAAGCATCACTGAGTGCAGTGATTGTTATAGTGCGTAAGCTGGGCAGGGCTAAACAGACTAAAATTAACAGGGGTAAAATTAGGCGTTTATTTTGATGAAAAACACGTTTTGCAGCTGGCGAAATAACTCCTAAATGTTCTGTTAAAAACATACAGTACGACCTAATTAAAAAACTAGATCGCACTGTACTATTTTATTAAATGATAATCAATATCATTTGAGTGGTTGCTTGAAAACGCTTATTTACGTTGAAACTCTGAGTTTTCATTCCAAGTAGGCCATTGAGTTTGCTGTGAAATATCAAAACCTACTTTATAAAATAGTTGTAAATCTTGAACCGCACCTGATAAATCCCACTCATCACGATATCTATCACAAGGCTGGTGGTAACAACCGCGCAATACTAAACTCATACGCTTGCGATAATTAGCCGTTTCTTCATCAAACGCTTCTGAACCACCACCAGCATACATAGCAGGTACGCCCATATTGGCAAAGGCAAAGTGATCAGAGCGGTAGTACCCACCTGAAGATGGCTTAGGGTCGCCTGATACTGTTCTGCCTTGCTCTTTTGCAGCAGTAGCTAATAGCTCATCCATTTGCGATTTACCAATACCCACCACACTAATATCTTTTACTTTTCCTAATAGGTTTAAGCTATCCATATTAATATTAGCAACGGTTTTATTTGCCGGAATAACCGGGTTAGCGGCGTAATATTTTGAGCCAAGCAAACCTTGTTCTTCAGCGGTTACCGCTAAAAAGGTCATAGAGCGGTCAGGGCGTTTACCTAGTTTAGTAAAGGCTTCAGCTACTTCGATCATACCGGCTGTACCTGTCGCATTATCGTGGGCACCATTATAAATTTGATCGCCTTTACGATTTTTATCCGTTCCTAAATGATCCCAATGCGCAGAGTAAATAATATGCTCATCTGGCGTTTTACTACCAGGAAGAGTGGCAATAAAGTTATAAGATACCGATTTTTTGATGGTATTTTTTACATTCACAGTGGCAGCTAAATCGCCCATATCTACATGGTAAGCGCCTTTAGCTGCTTCTGCTTTAGCAGTATCAAAATCAAGGCCTGCTTTAGTAAATAGCTCTTTTGCTACATCAACAGTAACCCAACCTTCAACAGCAACACGATCCATGTTGTTATTATCTTTTACAAAACCAAACTGCTCGCCACTCCACGAGTTTTCAACTACTGACCAAGGGTAAGACGCCGGTGCCGTTTCATGAATGATAATAGCGCCCGCTGCACCTTGACGGCTTGCTTCTTCGTATTTATAAGTCCAACGGCCATAGTAGGTCATGGCATCACCGGTAAATAAATCAGGATCTTTAGTTGCAAAACCAGGGTCGTTTACCAGCATTACGACGGTTTTGCCCTTAACATCTAGGCCTTCGTAATCATTCCAGTTATATTCAGGTGCGTTAACACCGTAGCCGACAAATACCAGCTCTGAATTTTCAATTCCTTCTTGTGCACTGATGCGGCTACTACCCATAACCATGTCTTTTTTGTATTGGTAGTCTTTACCGCCAATATTAAGCACCATGTCAGAGTCTGCTTCTAATGATACAAGCGGGACTTCTTGGAAAAAACTATCACCATTACCCGGTTCAAAGCCCAATGCAGTAAATTCTTTTGTTAAGTAGTCAAGCGTGAGCTTTTCACCTTTAGATGAAGGAGCACGACCACCAAATTCATCAGAAGCTAACACTTTTACATGCTTTGCAATTTCATCGGCTTGAATGCTGTTATAGCCTTTCGCGACATCGTCAGAAGTGATACTTGTTGTTGCACAACCCGCTAGAATCGCTGTTGTGATTAAGGTCAAAGAAAAATAACGTTTCATATTGGCTCTTTTTTTGTTCTAAGTGGCCCTAGTATATGAACTTCTGTTAATTAGAACCAGTTTTTGCGGTAAACTGTTAGGGATAAAAATGTACAGTAAAGGTAACAATGAAGCGTTTTACTCCCCCAGAACAATTTCAAGCAACGAGCCTAAACACAGGAGCATTTGCTCACTTACGTCAGCTGTTTAAAATTCATCAACAAACAGACTGGCCAGAACCTGCGTATTTTGCCCCGTACTTAAATGCCATAAACGCAAATAATCTGCCCATTCGTTTTGTCGATGATGCAAAGGTTGACTTTTCTGAGCGCTATTATGAACAAGTTATTTTTGAAACTGGGGAAGTACCTACTCGCCAGCAAAATTGGCATGATCTGTTTGGTGGTTTTATTTGGTGTTTATTCCCAAAAACAAAAGCTCTAATCAATCAGCGTCATGTAGATGAAATAGCAGTGCATGGTTTAAAACAACGCAGTAAACATCGTAACGCATTAACCCTGTTTGACGAGTGTGGCGTAGTTTTAGCTATTAGTGATTCAAATTGGAAAGCATGCTTAAGAGACCACCAATGGAAAACAGCATTTATAATGCATAGAGAGCAGTGGGGTAAAACTATAGCGCCATTCATGTTTGGCCACGCTAATTACGAAATGTTGACCAAACCTTATATTGGGCTCACAGGAAAAGCATTATTTGTGAATGTACCCGATGAAATATTTTGTAAAGATTTAGTAACTCAGTACCAGTACCTAGATCAGCGACTTTATGAGATGATTAAAAATGATGATTGTTTAGCCGATAATAAACAGCTTTCACCCTTACCCTTATTAGGTGTTCCTGGTTGGTTTGAGGAGAATAACAATTCATCATTTTACGACAACACGGACTATTTTAGACCGAAACGAAGGACACGAAAATGATAGAAGTCACAGCGCTTAAGAAGAAGTTTAAGCTCACTAAAGATCATAAAAAAAATAAAACAGATGAAGTAGACCCACGCGAAGATAAAGACTTTTTTCACTCGGTTAAAAATGTCAGCTTTAGCTGTGCTAAAGGCGAAGTGCTGGGGCTACTGGGCCCTAATGGTGCGGGTAAAACCACCACCTTAAGAATGATTTCAACCGCTTTAAAACCGGATGATGGCAGTATTACTATTGCCGGAAATGACATAATTAAAAAGCCACTCATTGGGCGTAAATCTATTGGGTTTTTGTCTGGCTCTACTGGTTTATATGGCCGTTTAACGGTAAAAGAAAATATCGAATATTTTGCAAAGCTACATGGCATGAGTAAGCAAGCGATCAAGGCACGTTGTGAAGAGTTATTTACCTTACTCGATATGCATAAATTTATTGATAAGCGCGCTGAAAACTTATCAACCGGTATGAAACAAAAAGCCAATATAGCGCGTGCTGTGGTGCATCACCCAGACGTTGTTATTCTTGATGAGCCAACTACCGGGCTTGATATTATGACCACGCAAACAGTAATTAATTTTATTAAAGGCTTAAAAGCACAAGGAACTCCGGTTATTTTCTCAACGCACCATTTAGATGAAGTTGCACTTTTATGCGACCGTGTAGCGGTTATTAATGAAGGTGTAAGTTGTTTTGATGGCACGCTCGCTGAATTTAAACAAGCGGGTAACAGCGAAGAATTGAACCAAGCGTTTATGAACATATTAACGGAGAAGCAAGATGTTTGAAGTTTTTAAAAAGGAATTAACAGAGCTGCTACGCGATAAAAAAACCTTGTTGTTTGTTGTGGTATTTCCGATAGTGGTTTTTCCGTTGTTATTTGCTGTGGTTGCGTTTATCTCTTCTCAAGCTGCGCTTGATGCAGAGCAAAAGGTAAATACCTATGCAATTATCAATGGCGACTTTGCCCCAGAATTTACTGATAAAGTGTTTTATCATAAAAGCTTTGAATTATATAAAGGCGATAAAACCTTTAATAGTGTTGAGGAGCTAAAAGCAGGGGTAACTGCTGGCGATATCGACATGGGGATATACTTACCAAGCGACGCAGTACAAACATTAGATGATAAAAAGCAAAGTGAATGGCAAGTTGTATTTAATGATTCAAAATCAATTAACTTCTTATTTGAGCGAGTAAAAGAGCTTGCTAAAGAATACAGCGATACACTTCAAGAAAGTAAACTATTAAGTTTTGGTATTGATAAAAGCGCTCAAGAATCTATTTTAAAGCCAATTAATGTGATTAAAGTAGATACAGCAGACAAACGTGAAAACTTAGGTGAAAAAGTGGGTGGGTTTTTACCTTATTTACTTATCCCGCTAGTGCTAATGGGGGCAACTTACCCAGCAATTGATTTAGGCGCCGGCGAAAAAGAACGTGGCACGTTAGAAACCTTACTACTTACGCCAATTACCCGTACAGAGTTAGTATTGGGTAAATTTATAACACTGCTTACTACCTCAATCGCATCAACTACTATCACCGTGATTAGTATGGGGTGTTGGATAGCATTAGCACTCGCATTTGCTGATCTAGAGTTTATTAAAGCCGCGTTTAGTACATTAGGTATTACAGACTTGCTGATGATTTTTGTATTGTTATTACCAATTGCAGCTATTTTTTCTGCATTAGCATTGGCTATATCAATCTATGCACGTTCGTTTAAAGAAGCGCAAAATTACATGACGCCATTAAGTATGGTGGTATTTTTCCCAATTATTATCTCCATTATGCCTAATATGGAACTGACCGCTAAAACAGCCTTTATTCCGGTTACTAACGTCGCCTTAGCGATTAAAGAAATTATTAAAGGCACAGTCGATTACACGCTGGTGGGATTAATATTTTTGGCTACGGCACTGATAGCTGGTGCGCTACTAGCATTTTGTGTTAAATGGTTTAACCGCGAAGACGTGTTGTTTAGATAACCATCTAAATTGCAAGGTATATAAAAAGGTCGCACAGCGACCTTTTTTTATAAATTATTAATTATGAGACAGTGCTATTTGCTTAATTTAAGCTCTGTGTTTGAAGATTACTAGATAAGCAATCAATAAAAAACCGCTGTATGAAAAACCATACAGCGGTTTTTTAATTAACTTTAAGCTTATGCGTTAAATTGCGCTTTAATAGTTTCAATTGCGCTATCAATATCTATCATAAGTTTTTCACCGGTGCGACGGTTTTTAAGTTCTACCTTATTCTCATCAAGGTTACGCTCACCAATGACAAGCGTGTAAGGTACACCAAGTAATTCCATGTCGTTAAACATAACACCAGGGCGCTCTTTACGGTCATCAAATAACACGTCCAAACCTGCATCTTTTAAACCTTGATAGAGGTTATTAGCAATATCAGGAATACGATGCGATTTATGCATATTCATTGGCACAATTGCTAAATCGAAAGGAGCTATGGTTTTAGGCCATGTAATACCGTATTGATCGTTATTTTGCTCAATAGCTGCAGCAACAATACGTGATACACCAATTCCATAACAGCCCATAGTCATTATTTGGTTTTTACCTGACTCGCTTAGTACACCTGCTTTTAATGCTTCTGAGTACTTAGTACCTAGCTGGAAAATATGACCCACTTCAATACCGCGCTTAATTTGTAACGTGCCTTGGCCACATGGGCTAGGATCGCCTTCTACAATATTACGGATATCAGCAACTTCGTAGTTTGTTACGTCGCGATCCCAGTTAATGCCACTAAAGTGCTCATCATCTTTGTTGGCACCGGCTACAAAATCAGCCATTACATTCGCTGTTCTATCAACAATAATAGGCATGTTTAAGCCAACAGGCCCTAAAGAGCCTGGTTTTGCGCCAATGGCAGCAACAATATCTGCTTCGGTTGCCATTTCAAGTGGAGAATCAACCAGTGGATGCTTTTCAGCTTTAAGTTCATTTAGTTCATGATCGCCACGTAGTACTAATGCAACTAGGCCGCGTACGCCGTCTTCATTAGGGGTACCGTAAACCACTAATGTTTTAACACCGCGATGGGGTTTTACGCCATAGTGTTTTTTAAGCTCATTAATTGTTTTTGCATCAGGCGTTGGGAATGCTTTTAACTCTTTGCTTGCTTGTGGGCGCACTTCAGTTGGCGCTAATGCTTCGGCTTTTTCAATATTAGCGGCATAGTCGCTGGTATCACTAAAAGCAATGGCGTCTTCGCCAGATTCAGCAAGTACATGGAACTCATGCGATACACTACCGCCAATAGAGCCTGTATCTGCAATTACTGGGCGGTAATCTAAGCCTAAACGTTCAAAAATATTACAGTAGGCTTTGTGCATTACTTGATACGTTGCATCTAAACATTCATCGGTTAAATGGAATGAGTAGGCATCTTTCATAGTAAATTCACGGGCACGCATAACACCAAAACGTGGGCGGCGCTCATCACGTACTTTAGTTTGTACTTGGTACAAAGTAATTGGTAGTTGTTTGTAGCTGTTAATTTCTTTACGAACAAAATCGGTGATCACTTCTTCATGGGTAGGGCCCATAGCAAATTCACGATTATGACGGTCGGTAAAGCGCATTAACTCAGGACCAAACTCACTCCAGCGGCCAGACTCTTCCCATAAATCAGCAGGCTGAATAACAGGCATAAGCATTTCAATTGCGCCGGCTTTATCCATTTCTTCGCGTACTATGTTTTCTACTTTTCTTAGCACACGTAAGCCAGAGGGAAGCCAAGTGTATAAACCCGAAGCGACGCGACGGATCATTCCGGCTCTAAGCATTAATTGATGCGAGACAATTTCCGCATCGGATGGCGTTTCTTTAAGTGTAGCGAGTATATATTGACTAGTACGCATGTTTTTTCCGAAATAGAGTGATATGTTCTTTTAATTAAGGCGCTCAGTTTACCAGCGGTTGCATTGACACTAAAGCGCTAAGTGATTTTTTATCGAATTTTATAGCCATAGCAGGGCTTTAAAGTTAGCTTAACTGAGCTCAATATGAGTAACCAGATGATGAGAATCAGTCACTTGCCAAGTAATATTGTATTCATACAAATTCATACCATAGCTTTGCACGCCTTGTTTTTGCTTTTTGTAGGCAGGGCGTGGATCTTGTTTTAGCACATTACTAATAAACGCTTGTAGCTCAGGGTAGTGGCTTTGTTTATTTATAAATTCTAAAGCTTGCTGGCTAAATTCAACACTCATTTGAGTTTCTGGGCGCGTATCTGCAAATCCAGCGCTTGCATCCGGTAATGAGTCTGAATAGGGTAAATAAGGCTTTATATCTACAATGGGCGTGCCATCAAGTAAATCAATACCGGTGAGCAATAACGCTAACTGACCGTTCTTGTATTCAATTCCCTCTAACTTTACTGCACTCATGCCAATGGCATTTGGACGAAAAGTTGCTCGAGTAGCAAATACGCCTTTACGCTCATTACCGCCAAGGCGCGGCGGGCGCACCATTGCTGAATAGCCTTTATCAGCAGTTTCATGAAAACGAAATAACAGCCAAATATGGCTAAATTCATCTAATCCGCGAACAAACTCTTCACGATTAAATTCTTTGGCAAAAATCAGTTTGGCTTTAGCCTCGGGTACTAATCTAGGTTGCCTAGGAATGGCAAATTTTTGTTTATACGGAGATTGAATATGGCCAATAGCCGAAATTTGATAATCGCTCATAATGCTCGGTTATAGAAAAAATAGAGCGTTATTCTACCTTTTATTGACGTTGCTGGCATTAGCTTAATTTGGTGGGGGATTTTTAGACTGATAGGTTTAAATGTGAAATAAAAAAGGTAAGGCTAAAAATAGCCTTACCTAACGTTTTAATAATTGAGCTATTATTAAAACATGTATTGGAATGATACTGACGCAACATCCATTTCTGGATCAATATCATCTTCTAATTCATAACGCTCATACTCTAAACGCACTTGCATATTGGTTGTAAATGCATATTCAATACCTGCACCGTAAAACACGTCGCCGCCATCTTGAGATGCGCTGATGCTGCCAACCGGTAGTTCTTGAGTAACGTCTGCATCCCATTCAAACCAACCACCTTTTGCATAAACAGAAAAGTCTTCAGTAATAGGCGCTGCAAAACGTGCTGCTAACGATACGCCATCAATTTCAGCTTTGCTGTCTATATCACTCACTTCATCAAAATTTAGATAGGCAAGCTCAAGACTTAAATGTTCATTAAATTGGGTACCAATGTAACCTTTTAACATTTGCGCGTCGTCATCAAAGTCGGTGTCGTTTTCGCTATCTTCAAACTGAAATGAATATTGGCCATAACCAATACCAGTGTAAATACGCGGAGAGTCCATGTCGGTAACATCAGCTTGTGCCGCTGAATTAAAACCCAGTGTTGCTAAAGCAAGTGCAGAAAGAGAAAGTGTTTTAATCATTATATAGCTCCTTTAAAAAGTAATATCGATGAATTATTTCATCAAACGTCGATTTACTAATTGCAGTGAGCGTGCCAAGTATTATTTCGCATAATATTTGGCCTTTATGTGTGTTTGTTGAGCTTTTTTGTTTTTTTTGGCACGCAAAACAATCAGGTGTTCAGCGTGCAGTTAATCCATAAAAATTAAAAATTGTAGCTTTTACAAGTTGTTGTAGTTTCTACATACCTATAAAAGCAACTAAATTAAACTTTATCTAACAAGTTTTCTGTTTCAATGGCTATTTGTTTCATTTTAATTGCGTAGTTCTCAAGCTTTTTGTCTTCGTCGGTAACTGATTTAAATTCTGGTACCGCCACAGGGTAACCCGTTTCATCCATAGCAACAAAGCTAATAACACAGTGATTGGTTTCAACTAGGTTTTGCGTTTTCGGGTCGCCACAGCGAACTTGAATAAAAATTTGCATGCTGGTTTTGCCGGTGTGTGCAATTTTTGCTTCAACCTCAACAATTTGGCCAACTAGGATAGGGCGGCTAAACTTAACGCCTGCAACCGATACCGTTACACAGTAGTGGCCGCTCCAGCCCGCAGCACAGGCATAACCCGCTTGGTCAATCCACTTCATGACCACACCGCCATGCACCTTACCACCAAAATTTACATCGGTTGGCTCTGCTAAAAAACGAAAAATTACACTCGACGACGCCATAACACACTCTCATTCATTCATATTACTTAACAGCATAGCGCAAAAAAGGGGCCGAAGCCCCTGCAATTTAGGATAAGTTTATAATTTCTATAGAAAGGTTGTTACATATTGGGATAGTTGGGGCCACCAGCACCTTCGGGAGTTACCCAGGTAATATTTTGGCTCGGATCTTTAATATCACAGGTTTTACAATGCACACAGTTTTGCGCGTTGATCACAAAGGATTGCTCGCCTTCTACTTCTTGTACTTCGTAAACGCCGGCAGGGCAGTAGCGCTGTGCTGGCTCGTCAAATTTAACTAAGTTAACGTTAATCGGAATTGATGCATCTTTTAGTTTTAAGTGACACGGCTGCGATTCTTCATGATTAGTATTAGATAAAAATACCGAAGAAAGCTTATCAAAACTGAGTTTGCCATCAGGCTTAGGGTAGTTAATTTTTTCAGCTTGGTTAGCGTCTTTTAAAGTTGCATGGTCAGGTACGTTATCTTTAAAGCTAAACGGTAGGGCACCCTTAAATATATTCTGATCAAGCGTGTTATATGCGCCGCCTGCAAATTTACCTAAGGTATGCATAGCAGGGCCAAAATTACGAGACTGATACAGCTCTTTATACGCCCATGACTTTTTAAACTCAGCGGTGTACTGGGTTAAATCATTATTAGCTAAATCGTTCTGTAGCGCATTAAAAATGACCTCAGCGGCTATCATGCCTGACTTCATAGCCGTATGATTGCCTTTAATTTTTGCAAAATTAAGCGTGCCAGCATCACAACCCACTAATAAACCACCTGGGAAGTGCATTTTTGGTAATGAATGTAAACCGCCTTTTGCAATGGCACGTGCGCCATAGGCAATGCGTTCTCCACCTTCAAGTGTATTTTTGAAAATAGGGTGATATTTTAATCGTTGAAATTCATCAAACGGGCTTAAGTGTGGGTTAGAGTAATTTAAATCAACAATTAACCCCACAACCACTTGGTTGTTTTCGCTGTGATACATAAAGGCGCCACCGCCAGTGTCACCGCTTAATGGCCAACCAGTTCCGTGTACAACTTTACCCAATTGATGTTTAGATTCATCAACTTGCCAAATTTCTTTAAAACCTAAACCATAATGCTGTGGTGAACTTTCATCGTCTAAAGCAAACTGATTGATCAGTTGCTTACCTAAATGACCGCGACAGCCCTCAGCAAATACTGTGTACTTAGCGCGTAGCTCCATACCTGGCATGTAACCGTCTTTTTCATTGCCATTTTTATCTACACCCATATCGCCAGTAATGATGCCTTTTACAACATCATCTTCAATAATGACTGAATGCGCACTAAAGCCTGGAAATATTTCTACTCCAAGGTTTTCCGCTTGCTCTGCTAACCAGCGACATACATTACCCATAGAAACAATGTAGTTACCCTTGTTATGAAATGTATTTGGTGTAGCAAAGTGAGGAATTGAGGTTGCTTTATGTTCGTTGTTAAACCAGTAAATCTCATCATTTACCACTTTAGTCGAAACAGGAGCGCCGAGTTCTTGCCAATTTGGCAGTAATTCGTCAAGTGCTTTGGTTTCAAAAACGGCACCTGATAATACATGTGCGCCAACTTCTGAGCCTTTTTCAACTACACATATCATGCACTCTTGTTGTTTTTCTTGTGCTTGCTGCGCGAGTTTAATTGCTGTTGAAAGCCCCGCAGGACCTGCCCCTACAACAACAACATCAAATTCCATGGTTTCGCGTTCAATCATAATAACCTCTTTATCTATGACGGACTCACCTTTGCATTATTTGGCAAAAAGTAAGCTAAGCAACCTGTTTCTTTGTTATGCAAATTAATCGTTACAGGTTGTGAATAGTTTAAGGTTATTTTAGGTTGACGTTTACGTCAACAGGAAGTAGTCTGATTTCATAAAATAAATAGGTTGACGTAGACGTTAGCTTATAGGTTTAAATAATTATGGAGTCCCTATGAAAGTTCTCGTACCAATAAAAAGAGTGATCGACTACAACGTAAAAGCTCGCGTTAAACCTGACAACAGCAGTGTTGATTTAACTAACGTAAAAATGGCCATGAACCCATTTTGTGAAATTGCTGTGGAAGAAGCGATTCGTTTAAAAGAAGCGGGTACTGCAACCGAAGTAGTTGTTGTTACTATTGGCGCTAAAGCATCTCAAGAACAATTACGCACAGCACTGGCTTTGGGCGCAGATAAAGCGATTCATGTTGAAACAGAAGAAAATTTAGAGTCTTTACATATAGCAAAATTGCTTGCCAAAGTAGTTGAACAAGAATCGCCTGAACTGGTTATTTTAGGAAAACAGTCAATCGATTCTGATAATAATCAAACAGGTCAAATGCTAGCGGCGCTGACTAACCGTGGTCAAGGTACGTTTGCTTCTAAAGTGGTTATTGAAAATGGCAAAGTAAATGTTACTCGTGAAGTTGATGGCGGTTTACAAACCGTTGCACTTAATTTACCCGCAATAGTCACCACCGATTTACGTTTGAATGAGCCACGTTATGCGTCGCTACCTAATATTATGAAAGCCAAACGTAAGCCGTTAGAAGTTATTGCGGCTGATTCGCTAGGTGTAGATTTAGCCCCGCGCATTGAATTAGTTAGTGTAGAGGAGCCAGCAAAACGCAGCGGCGGGATTATTGTTGAAGACGTTGCACAGCTTGTAGAAAAACTTAAAACAGAGGCAAAGGTGATTTAAATGAAAACTCTTGTAATTGCAGAGCACGATAACGGTGCCTTAAAACCAGAAACCTCAAAAACGATTAATGCCGCTAAAAAATTAGGCTTTGACGTAGATGTATTATTAGCAGGCATAAACCTTGGCGCCATGAGTGAGTCACTCGCGAGCATTGAGGGTGTTGCGAATGTTTTACTTGCTGATAATGCAGTTTATGAGCATCAACTTGCTGAAAGCATGACAGATCTAGTGTTATCACTTGCAGATAGTTACAGCCATGTTGTGGCAAGTGCAACTACTACAGGTAAAAACTTTATGCCGCGTGTTGCCGCATTATTAGATGTAGCGCAAATTTCAGAAATTATTGACGTAATTGACGCAGATACATTTAAGCGCCCAATTTACGCGGGTAATGCTATTGCAACGGTTAAATCGCTCGATAGTAAAAAAGTGATCACAGTACGTGCAAGTAGCTTTGATTTACAAGGCGAGCAAGCTCCATCTAATGTAACCGCTGTAGATGCAGTCTCTGATTCACAGTTAAGCAGTTTTGTTAGTGTTGAACAAACTGAATCAGAGCGTCCAGAGCTAACGGCTGCAGATGTGGTTATTTCGGGTGGTCGTGGTATGCAAAATGGTGAAAATTTTGCATTATTAAATGGCATTGCCGATAAACTCGGTGCCGCTATTGGTGCATCACGTGCAGCGGTTGACGCGGGCTTTGTGCCTAACGATATGCAAGTAGGGCAAACAGGTAAAATTGTCGCGCCTAATTTATATATTGCTGTGGGTATTAGTGGTGCCATTCAGCATCTTGCGGGTATGAAAGATTCAAAAGTTATTGTTGCCATTAATAAAGACCCTGATGCGCCAATATTCCAAGTAGCTGATTACGGTTTAGTTGCTGACTTATTTGATGTTTTACCACAGTTAGAGCAAGCACTATAAAGTACAGCAATAAACCGCTCCTAAAGTAACAAATTCTGATTTAAAGCCGCCGTTTCATTATTGATTCTGCGGCTTTTTTAATTCAACAACTCCACTTATCTAAATTACTTGCGATTTAAGTTTTTTTACTACAAAGTGACAGCGTTGTCATCTGTAGCAATACAAATTATTAAATAGGAGCCAAAATGACAAGGTATAAAGCACTTGATGCTATGCGTGGGCTAACCATAGCGTTAATGATACTGGTAAACACGCCGGGGTCGTGGTCCCATGTGTATGCCCCTTTACTTCATGCAGATTGGCATGGCTGTACCCCTACGGATGTAATTTTTCCGTTTTTTATGTTTATTATTGGCTCTGCGATGTTTTTTTCGCTCAAAAAAACGAACAGTGCAGCCAGTGCTAGCCAAGTATTAAGACTAGTTAAGCGTGGAGCAATTATATTTGTCATTGGTCTAGCTTTAAATATTTATCCCTTTACTACCAATATTGAAAACTTGAGAATATTAGGTGTACTGCAACGTATAGGGATAGCCTATATTTTAGCGTCTATCTGTGTGTTGTTTTTAAATAGGCGAGGGGTGTTAACGCTATCGATTATTACCTTAGTTGCTTATTGGTTATTACTGTTAAGTGTTGGCGCTGAAAACGCTTATACACTCGAACATAACCTAGTTAGAGCGGTTGATATTGCCGTACTAGATGAGTCGCATTTATGGCAAGGTAAAGGGCTCGCATTTGATCCAGAGGGGCTGATCAGCACGTTACCCGCTGTGGTGAGTGTCTTATTTGGTTTTGAAGTAACGCGCCTGTTAACGAGCACAAGTTGCCAGTGGGCAAGCATTAAACGGCTGTTAGTTATTGGTGTAGTTGCAGTTGTTATTGGGCAATTAACCTCAATGGTGATGCCAATTAATAAATCACTTTGGACTAGTAGCTTTGTTATTTACACATCCGGGATTGCCTGTATTGTGTTGGCATTTTTTGTTTGGCTTTGCGACATTGTTAAACCTGAGCGCCTTGTTAATCCATTAATTGTGTATGGATCAAACCCACTGTTTATATATGTATTATCGGCTGTGTGGGTACTGAGCTATTCACTGATAAATATTGGCGAGCTAAACTTGGGGGACTGGATGTATCAGCAACTCGCATTGGTTATGAGCGCTAAATTGGCATCGTTCACCTTTGCTTTATTGCATGTTATTGGCTTATGGGTAATTTCGAATATGCTTTATAAACGAAAAATATTTATAAAGATTTAGTATTTATAACAATTTTCTTCCTTAAGCGGGAGGCAAATTGTTCAAGTATTTATGCACATTAATATATCAGACAATAAAAAACCAACCCGCGGGTTGGTTTTTTTATTTAACGTTACAAAGCTTAGCTTAGTACGTTGCGCTGCCTTTAGTACGTGGGAATGCAATAACATCACGTACGTTACCCATACCGGTAACATAAGCAACTAAACGCTCAAAACCTAAACCAAAGCCAGAGTGTGGCACGCTACCGTATTTACGGAGGTCGCGGTACCAGCTGTAATCTTCTTTGTTTAAGCCCATCTCTTCAAGGCGTGCATCTAATACATCAAGACGCTCTTCACGTTGTGAACCACCAATGATCTCACCAATACCAGGTGCAACTACGTCCATAGCTGCAACAGTTTTGCCGTCTTCATTTTGACGCATGTAGAATGCTTTAATATCACGCGGGTAGTTTTTAATAACAACCGGTGCTTTAAAGTGTTCTTCAGCTAGGTAGCGTTCGTGCTCAGACTGTAAATCTACACCCCATTCAACGTCGTACTCAAATTTCTTGCCACACGCTTTTAAAATCTCTACAGCATCGGTGTAGTCAACTTGGGCAAAGTCTTTTTCAACAAATTCTTCTAAACGGCTAATAGCTGTTTTTTCAACACGTAATGCGAAAAATTCCATGTCGTCACGGCGCTCTTCTAATACAGCTTTAAATACATACTTAAGCATGTTTTCAGCCAGTTTTGCGATATCTTCTAAATCAGCAAACGCAACTTCTGGCTCTACCATCCAAAATTCAGCTAAGTGGCGAGATGTATTTGAATTTTCTGCACGGAACGTAGGACCAAAGGTGTAAATTTTTGACATAGCTGATGCATATGTTTCACCGTTTAGCTGGCCAGATACCGTTAGGAAGGCTTCTTTACCAAAAAAGTCTTCGCTGTAATCAATCTCGCCTTTGTCCGTCATTGGCAGATTTTGCATATCAAGCGTTGATACGCGGAACATCTCACCTGCGCCTTCACAGTCACTTGCAGTAATAATTGGGGTGCTGATCCAGTAAAACCCTTGCTCATGGTAAAAGCGGTGGATTGCTTGTGCTAAACAGTTACGGACACGTGTTACTGCGCCAATCATATTAGTGCGAGGGCGAAGGTGAGCGTGTTCACGTAAATACTCAATGCTGTGGCGTTTAGCCGACATTGGGTAGGTGTCTGGGTTTTCAACCCAACCTAACACAGTTACTGAGTTAGCTTGAATTTCGAAAGATTGACCTTGTCCTGCTGATTGTACTAATACACCGGTAACCGACACAGAACAGCCTGCTGTTAAGCTTGTAACTTCATCATAATTATTCAGTGAATTAGGAACTACCGCTTGAATAGGATCAAAACACGAACCGTCATGAACGGCTAAAAATGATATTCCTGCTTTTGAATCGCGGCGTGTACGGATCCAGCCTTTAATGGTTACTTGGCTGTCTACCGCAACATTGCCTTTTAATAGCTCTGAAATCGCTAAATGGCTCATCTTCACTCCAATGATATAAGTTGCCTAACTATATAAATTAACTGTGCGTTACTCATGCTTTTTAGCATTTGAGGTCACTGCACTTGAACCTTGTATAATACCTAGTAAAGTAAAATAAAAAAACTGTTGTGGGCAACTCTTTAAAAGTTTTTAGTGGTACGTTGTTTTTTTAACCAATTTTTACAGTTAAATAACCACTATTACCATTTGTTGCTCTGAAATTTCATCAATTTGTGGCATTATTAGTAAATAAACCGAATTGACGTATTAATAAAAAATGGATGCTATGAAACAAGTTTTTATTTTACGAGGGCTACCAGGCAGTGGTAAGTCATATTATGCGCAAAATCTCGCCGAGGAACTTTCCGGTGCAGATGAAAGCCAATATTTTATTTGCTCAACAGATGATTACTTTGTTAACGAGCAGGGTGAGTACCATTTTGATAAGTTTAAATTATCGCAATATCATAATTTAAACTTGGCGCGTTTTATTAATGCCCTAGCACAAGGCATTGAACTGGTAATAGTGGATAACACCAATATTAAAAAGTGGGAATTTATTGCCTATTCACAAGCAGCCATTGCTTTAGGCTATCAGGTAAAAGAAGTGATTGTTGGCGAAGTGAAAGATAAATCAATGCAACACTTATACGCAAAACGCAATAGCCATAACATACCGTTAAAAACGATTAGTAAAATGGCTTACATGTTTGAGTGGTAATTATTAAATTTTAGCTAATACGTCTATATCAGAGTGTGTAATGGCATCTAAATGAGCGGTGATTTTTTCACTGCTCCAGTCCCACCATGCAATCGCTAGAAGTTTATTAATAGTCTCATCATCAAAACGCTTTTTTATCAATTTTGCAGGGTTACCGCCAACAATGCCATAGGCGGGCACATCAGACGTTACCACAGATTTACTTGCTATAATGGCACCATCACCAACTTTTACTCCTGGCATAATGGTGGCGTTGTAACCTATCCACACATCATTACCTATTTCAGTATCTCCCTTAAAAGGTAAATCACCTTGTTGAGGTGCAGATTTTTCCCAGCCATTACCAAATATAAAAAATGGATAGGTAGAAAAGCCGGAGGTTTGATGATTAGCCCCATTCATTATAAAAGTAACGTCTTTAGCTATCGCACAAAACTTACCTATGATAAGACGGTCCCCGATAAAATCGAAATGGTAAAGTACATTTTTTTCAAAGTTTTCAGGGCCATCAGGGTCGTCGTAATAGGTATAATCACCAACGTCTATATTCACAGAGGTGATAAAGTTTTTTAAATAACCTACTTGAGGAAACCCTTCCATAGGTGATGGATTGTTTGGATTTGGTCCGTTCATAGTTTCCTCCAAAGTAGAATATATAAAGCGCTAGCTTTTAAATGCCGCCAGTGGATGAGAGGTACTAAGCGATACATGTACGTTATCACCAGGATTTACCACTACTTCATGACTCACGCGACTTGTAACCACAGTACCACAGGCTAGTTTTATGGCGCATAATCTGCTGCCGCCTTCAAAGCGAACCCAAATTACTTCGCCATTATTTCCTACACTGCTTTGTACTAATAATACATCATCTGGACGAAGTAACACCTCTACCTCACCGTTTTCACAGTCAACACCATGAGCGGGAACATTACCAATATCGGTAAGTGCTTGGCCGTTATTCAGCGTTCCTTTTATAAAACTAGCTTCACCTAGAAAGCGTGCCACAAAGCGATTATTGGGTGCACTAAAGCATTGCTCTGGGCTATCAATTTGCTGTATTTTTCCGCCTTTTAGTACACCCACGCGATCGCCCACCGAAAGTGCTTCTTCTTGATCGTGCGTTACCCAAATAGCGGGTACGCCGGCTTCTTTAAGCGCATTACGTATATCCCAACGTAGCATGTCTTTTAAAGCCGCGTCTAAATTTGATAGTGGTTCATCAAGTAATACAAAGTCTGGCTGGTGGGCTAGGGTGCGCGCTAATGCAACGCGCTGCTTTTGTCCGCCTGAAAGTGTAGCTGGTTTTTTATGTCTAAACGCATCTAAACCGAGTAGCTTTATCCAATGATCGGCAGGGCTTGTGTCTTTCAGTTTAAAACACACATTTTGCTCAACCGTTAAATGGGGAAACAACGCAAAGTCTTGAAACACCATACCCACACTGCGTTTTTCAGGGGCTACAGTATGCTTTGGTGTAGCAGTCCATTTAGCAACTTTAATTTCGCCGTCGCTAATTGGTAAAAGCCCAGCTAGGGCTTGTAAAATAGTACTTTTACCACAACCTGTTGGACCAACAAGCATTAAAATTTCGCTTTCACCTAAAGTGAAATTTAAGTCACTAACAACACGATTACTGCCATAATCTATAGACAACTGACTTACAGATAGCATTTATATAAATCCTTAATGTTCAAACTGGTTGCGTTTCTCGCCAGACATCATAATAGCTAAAGCCGCCGCCGAAATCACCACCAACAATAACCCAGGTATTGCTGCGCGGCCAAAATAACCGGCTTCGTAAACACGCCATAAATACGTAGATAAGGTTTCAAAACCAGTTGGACCCAATAATAGTGTGGCTTCTAATTCACGCATCGACTCTAAAAAGACTAAAGCGGCCCCTGCAATAATACCACGCATAGTCAGTGGTAAAGTAATACGTGTGAAAGCTTCACGTGGGCTTGCGCCTAACACACGGGCTGATTTTACTAAGCTTGGATCAAGGTGCTCGGTGCTGGTACGCACAGAGCCAACCGCAAGCGGTAAAAAACGTAGCATATAAGCAATGATCAACAAGCCCAGTGTTTGATATAAAAATGGCAGTTGTAAGCCGCCATATACAAGCGCTGTGCCCATAACAATCCCCGGAATACCAAAACCAAAGTAAGTAACGCGTTCCATTACTTTACCTGCTTTTCCAGTTAATGCTGCATGCGCTACAGGAATAGCCACAATAACTGTAACAATAGCTGCAATGGCTGAAGCGTAAGTAGAGTGCCAAGCAATACTAAAATCAAACGAACTAAAACCATCACGCATTAGCCAAAGTGTAAATACTGCGAGTGGTAAGCCAATAGCAAGTAATAAAATTGGTGCAAAGGTGGCAAACATCGCGCCTAATTGCCATTTTTTTGGGAATAAAATAAGGGGCCGGCCTTGGCGTTCAGACGCAGTTTTAATTTGCGATTCAATCATTAGTAAAAAGCCAACAATCACCATTAACTGCATAGACAGCATAGCCGCACGGCTCAGTTCAAAGGCGTTATATTCTACGTAAATAACACGAGTGAAGGTATCTAGACGCATCATTGCCGGTGTACCAAAGTCTGATAGCGTATATAAGGCAACGAGTAACGAGCCCGCAGCAATACCATTTACAACACGGGGCAAAATAACTTTAAACACGCTTTGTGTCATCGACATACCCAATGTACGAGCTGCATTGACCATACTGGCATCAAGACTGAGTAAGGAGGAGCGGGTTGTCATCATTACAAATGGGAAGGTATATAGGGTCATTACAATGGCGGCGCCAGTTAAGCCATACATAGAAGGGGTTTCAAAACCAAGTAAGTTATGTATTTCACCACCAGGGCCAAATGCAGCATAAAGCGTAAATGCACCAATATAACTTGGTATAGCTAAAGGGGCGGCAAATACTACTAACCAAAACTTTTTAAATGGCAGCTGCACATAAGCGCTAATAAATGCTAAGGGCACACCAATTAAAATTGAGCCTAATACTGTTAAGCCCATTAACGACAGGGTATTGCCTAAAATAGTTAAATTATGACTATCAAAAAAAGAGCTTGCATCACTGGCAAGCGTTATTAAAACAAAAATAGGGGTAAGGGTAACAAGCGCTGCAAGCAGCGCCATAGGATAAGATGGTGGTATTCGCATTATAAAACGCCGCTGCTGCGCATTAAGTCAATAGTTGGACGTAAGTCAGCCAACTGAGTTAAGTCTATTTTAGGTGGCGAAATACTGGTTAATTTAGGCAAGCCATCAGGTTGCTTTACGCCATTAACTAGCGGAATTTCATACGCTTCACTCGCTAAATAACTTTGTACTTCAACGCTGAGTAAATAGCGCATAAAGTTAGTTGCTAGCGGGTCGTCAGATAGCGATAAAATACCAGAGGCATTCACTAAACAACCGGCATCTTGCTCTGTAAATGCAAGATCAAGTTTAGCGTCGGGCTTACCAGACTTCAAACGTAACGTGTAGTAGTGATTAGCAAAACCAATATCTACTTCACCACGTTCAACGCCCATTACTACACCGAGTTCGCCAGCGTAGGTTTTTGAGCGTTTTTGCACTTTTTTAAGCCATTTAGCAGTTTTATCATCGCCTTCTAAAATTCGCATTGCGGTAACAAACGATTGAAAAGAAGCATAAGCTGGTGCCCAACCAATACTTAAATCACTGTCGGCTATTTCCATAATGCTTGTTGGAATTTGCTCTTTGGTTAAACGCTCAGTATTAAAAGGCAAAGTACGTATACGACCGGTTATAGGTGCCCACTCATCGTATCTAAACTGTGGCTGTAGCTGTGCAGATAAATCACTAGGCATAGGTTTAGCAAGCCCAGCATCGGTTACTAAACCAATAGCGCCCGAGTCTACAGCCCAAAATAAGTCAGCACGTTTAACACCCGCTTTAGCTTCGGCAACAATTGTATTAGCCAATGCCGCAGTTGGGCCGCGTCGAATAGCAAGGTCTAAATCCGGGTTCTTTTTTTGAATGGCTTGTAAAACGTTTTCGTATAAGCCACCTTCACCACGCCCTAAATAAAGGGTCAATGCGCCTTTAAGTTTAGGTAATGTATCTACCGACACGGGGTTGGCAATATCAGCGGCAAACGCACGTGAAAGCGATAGCGGAAAAGCGCCAGCTATCCCTAACGCAGCTAAGCCTTGAATAAAGGTTCTGCGTTCCACTTAAAATACATCCTTACGGGCTTTTTCAGCTTTTTCAATTAGCGCTTGTGCACGGGTTAACTTAGTTTGCATATCAACAACCACGTCACGTACTTGGTCTACTGTTTTATTAGCTGAAATAGTTTGCGGTAGGGTTACGTTAAAGTCTTTTTCAAGTACTTCTACTAAGTTAGCGTCTTGCTCAATGAGTGTGCCTTCAACGCCTTCAAATAAATGCAAGTAAGTATCGTGAACTATGCTGGTTGCTTCATCGCTTAAACGTTCTGCGTATTTAGCAACCACTCGGTCTAATTTGTGTTTAATTTCGTCAATGGTCGCGCTTTGCGTCATTTCTTTTGTTGCTGTGGCTTTAACGCTTTTTAATAACCCTTTTTGTTGAAACTGAGCCGCTAACTTAACTGCGCCTAGGCCTTGCCATAAAGCATTGTTCATTGCTTGTTGCTGCAAACGTACTTCTGAGGCTGGCTTTTTGTTATCAATAGCCATTTTTATGCCATACAAACCTTGCCATATAGAGGCATATACAGGAACGTAATTTGTTTCTATAGCGCTGTGAAATTTAACCGATTCCCAGTACTCAATTAAGTCATCAGTATTAACTGCTTTAGCGCCTTTTTTCTCGTAATCGCTTACTAGGGTATCAACCTTTGAAACCATCCACTCAACGTCTTCGTTGTAGGTTTTTAAATTAGCTTGAAGGTGATTAACATGCTCACCAATTGGGCCGTTAGCAAGTGCCGGTTGTGCAAAAATCGCAGAAGCGAGTAAAAAAGTTGCACTTAATGTCTTGGCAGGCTTAAGTAATATTTTCATAGCAAGTGAGTCCATAAATGTTATTGTAAATGATAGTCATTATCATATCCCTAAACATCCCTTAGATCAACACACTAAATCAAGCCAAAGGGTTAAATTTACTAAACTTTACAGAGGAATAATAACTAAATAGAAATATCAATTTAATTTTAACTTTAGTGGCTAAAATAATTAACCATCTATACGTAATGTTTACCCTTTATGGCGTTATATATAGCATCGCAAAGCTGTTTAATACTGGCATCGTCACTTATATACGGTGGCATTAAGTAAATTAGTTTACCAAAGGGGCGTATCCACACTCCTTTGCTAACAAAATAAGCCTGTATTTTAGCTACATCTACTATTCCTGCCTCATCTGTCAGCTCTACCACGCCAATTGCACCTAAAGTGCGCACATTAGCTACATCAGTAAGTGAGCCACACTGATGTAATTGTTGAAGTGCTTGGTTTACTTCACAAATTCGTTTTTGCCAATCTTGTTCAAGCAATAAGTCTATACTGGCACATGCCACAGCGCAGGCGAGTGGATTGCCCATAAATGTAGGTCCGTGCATCAAAACACCGGCTTCACCTTCGCTAATGCCTATCGCTATTTTATCGGTCGTTAACGTGGCTGATAAGGTCATGGTGCCGCCGGTGAGTGCCTTGCCAATACAAAGTATATCTGGCTGTACATTGGCGTGCTCTACAGCAAACATTTTACCTGTACGGCCAAAGCCTGTGGCAATTTCATCACAAATGAGCAATACATCGTATTGAGTACATAACTTGCGCACACAGGCTAAATATTCAGGATGATAAAAGTTCATTCCTCCTGCGTTTTGTACTATGGGTTCAATAATAAAGGCGGCAACTTGCTGGTGGTGTTTTAAAAAATAGTGTTCTAGTTCATCCGCCTCGGCTTGATTAAACTCTTCATGAAATTGGCTAACAGGTGCAGGTACAAATACATGCTCAGGTAAAAAGCCAGAGTACAAGCTATGCATAGAATTAACCGGATCGCACACACTCATGGCCGCAAAAGTATCGCCATGATAGCCCTTAAACGGAGTCATTAACTTTTGTTTAGTATTAATGCCTTGGCTTAACCAATACTGCAGCGCCATTTTAATCGCTACTTCAACACTTACCGAGCCGCTGTCGGCTAAAAATACTTTATTTAAATGTTCAGGCGTTATCGCTACTAGCTTTTTACAAAGCTCCACAGCACTGTAATGGGTAATGCCGCCAAACATTACATGGCTCATTTTATTGATTTGCTCTGTCATCGCATTATTTAAAACGGGATGATTGTAGCCATGTATTGCGCTCCACCAAGAGGCCATACCGTCAATGAGTTTCTCGCCTGTTTCTAGGTGTATAAGGTTGTGATTGGCGTATGTAACAGGATAAACCGGAATTGGTTGAGTCATTGATGTATAAGGGTGCCAAATGTGATTTCGGTCAAAATCAAGGTCTATTGTGTGTTTTATGTTCATATGTAAACTTTAATTAAGTTAGCTTCGTTGACAATGGTACGGCAATACGTATTCTAAGCCAATAACACCAAGAGCAAAAAATAAAAGAGAGTATTATGGAGCTTGCAACAGTTCGCCACGATTGGACCCATAGCGAGGTTAAAGCCTTATTTGAAATGCCGTTTAACGATCTGCTTTTTAAAGCCGCGACCGTACACCGTGCTAATTTTAATCCTAATCAGGTGCAAATTTCTACTTTACTATCAATAAAAACAGGTGCTTGCCCTGAAGATTGTAAATATTGCCCGCAGTCGGGTCATTATAAAACCGACCTAGAACGAGAGCGCCTGCTAGAAGTAGAAAAAGTAGTAGAGCAAGCACGCCTTGCAAAACAAAAAGGCGCCACCCGTTTTTGTATGGGCGCTGCGTGGTCAGATCCTAAAGATCGTGATATGCCGTACATTTCAAAAATGGTTAAAGAAGTAAAAGAGCTTGGCCTTGAAACCTGTATGACCCTAGGTAAGCTTACCAATGAAAAAGCGCATGCGCTGAGTGATGCCGGGCTTGACTACTATAATCATAATTTAGATACCTCACCTGAATACTACGAACAAATTATATCTACCCGTACCTTTGCAGACAGACTAAACACTATTGATCATGTGCGTGATGCCGGTATGAAAGTTTGTTCTGGCGGTATTGTCGGTATGGGTGAGCAACCCAGCGATCGTTATGGGTTATTAATGCAATTGGCTAATTTACCGCAGCAACCAGAAAGCGTCCCTATTAATATGCTAGTAAAAGTAAAAGGGACACCGCTTGAAAACGTAGACGACTTAGATCAGTTTGAGTTTATTCGTACTATTGCCACCGCGCGTATTATGATGCCGCATAGCTATGTGCGATTATCGGCAGGGCGCAGTGCAATGAATGAGCAAATGCAATCGATGTGTTTTTTTGCCGGTGCTAATTCCATTTTTTATGGTGATAAACTCCTTACTACAGAAAACCCAGAAGCTGATGCTGATATGCAATTAATTAAAAAGCTGGGTATGAACCCTGAAACGGCGGAAGACTATTCAGATGAAGCCGTTGCTGCGTCGTTATCCTCTAAAGTGGCCGATAAAGCCAGTTCAGAATTGTTTTATCCTGCTTAATATTGTGTATTGCTATGTCATTTGATTTTATAAATAGCCATTTACAAGCGCGCCAGCAAAGCGCGCTTAACCGCAAGCGTTATGTTATTGAGCAAGCCAGTGCGCGTGAAATTATAGTTGATAATAAACGCTATCTTAACTTTGCCAGTAACGACTACCTAGGCTTTGCCGATGAACCCACTTTGCTTGATGGCATGCAGAGCCTAGGAAGTCATAGCTCTGCTTTAGTAACAGGCTATCAAGGTGCGCAGCAACAGCTCGAAAAATACTTATGTGCTCAGTTGGGCTATAACAATGCCATGCTGTTTAATTCGGGCTTTAGTGCTAATAGCAGTGTTATAAAAGCGTTATTTCAAGATAAAGCCATTGCTCAGCAAAGTGCGATTTTTCAGGATAAACTCAATCATGCAAGCTTAATCGACGGTGCACTGCATGCAAACGCAGCACTTGTACGCTTTAACCATAACGACATGAATCATTTACGTTCACGGCTGGAAAAGTCCAATGCTAAGTATAAATTGATTGTGAGTGAGGGCGTATTCTCGATGGATGGCGACCAAGCACCATTAACTGAGTTACTGAGTTTAGCTAAAGCACATAACGCCTGGTTAATGATAGACGATGCGCATGGCTTTGGCGTACTGGGAAAATCGGGTTTGGGAAGCTGTGAGCCACTTATAGCGGCAGATAATTTACCAGATATTTTAGTGATCACCTTTGGTAAAGCGGTGGCAAGTAGCGGGGCGTGTGTATTAGGTTCAAGTGAATTTATTGATTACATGTTGCAGTTTAACCGCGATTACACTTATTCGACCGCTATGTCGCCATTTATTGCTTCGCATACATTATCAAGAATTAAAACCATACGTGATGCTAACCACAAGCGTGCAAAATTAAACGCCAATATTGCTTTATTTAAACGTTTAGCCAATGAGCACAAAATTGCCTTAATGGATTCAACAACAGCCATTCAACCCCTAGTTTTAGGGTGTGCCGAACAGACCTTAAAAGCCTGTGAGCAGCTCAAACAGCAGGGGATTTGGCTAACCGCTATTCGTCCGCCCACGGTGCTGCATAATACCTCAAGGCTACGCATTACCTTAACCGCCGCCCATACCGAGCAAGATATTACAACATTGGTAAACTGTTTAAAAAAGGCCATTGCATGATAAGCGCACACGCTACAAATGCTAACTCGCGTATAAAGTCACCGTTAGCTTGTTTAGCTGTTAATAGTTTAAAGCAGGTAACGCAACGCAAGTTTTCAACGGCGGCAAACCAATATGTAGCCCACGCACATGTACAAAAACAAGCTGCAACCGATTTAATTAAACTCATTAAGCTTGATGTGAGCACAAAGCACAAACACTGTGTTGATTTAGGCGCAGGGCCGTTAGTGAATACCCAAGCGTTACAAGGAATATACAAACAGGTAATTGCCATGGATTTAAGCCTTAGCATGCTTAAAAATAGTGCAGTAACCGCACCGCGTATTTGCGCCGACATGGATAACTTACCATTACAACAAAATAGTATTGATGTGGTATTTAGTAATTTTGCAATGCAATGGTCGGCTAATTTTGAAATGCTAATGCATTCATTACATTCAGCTTTAAAGCCCGGTGGGCAGGCGTACATAAGTACGGTGGTAGAAGGCTCACTACATGAAATCAAAACGGCGTTTGCCGCGCTCGATTCGCATAGCCACATTAATAACTTTTTAAGTAGCGATAATATAAACCAATCGGTCAAAAAGGCAGGGTTTATTGTTAATAACGCGACAGAGGTTATTTATACTGATGAGTTTACAAGCCCGCTTAAAGCGATTAGTTCAATTAAAGCCATTGGGGCAACTTCGCAAAATAAAGCAACGCAGCGCCCAGGATTATTAACTAAATCGGCGCTGCAAAAAGTATGTGCTGCGTATCCGCTTATAAACAACCAAGCCCATGTATCTTACCATGTGGTATTGTTATCATTAGAAAAAGCAAAAATTTAAAGGTAAGGCAATGCAGCAATTTTTTATTACCGGTACCGATACCGACGCTGGTAAAACCCACGTAACTAGTTTGCTATTAAAGTTACTCGCTCAACATAAACAGCGCGCAATAGGCTTTAAACCGATTGCATCAGGGTGTGAACTTGCGTTTGAACAGCTTGTGAATGCCGATGCTTTAATGCTAATGGAAAGCGCGACTGTGAGCGCTAAATACGACATTATTAATCCGTTTGCTTTTGAGCCCGCCATAGCTCCACACATTGCAGCAGAGCAAGTAGGAGTAACCCTAAGTGTTGAAAAGCTTCGTACCGCTTATAAAAATGTGAAGCAACAAGGTGCAGACTACCTGCTAACAGAAGGTGCGGGCGGCTGGGCATTGCCAATTAATAATAACGAATATTTATACGACTGGGTAAAAGCAGAGCAATTACCCGTAATATTGGTAGTAGGGATGAAACTAGGCTGTATAAATCATGCATTACTCACTGCAGCACATATGCAAAGTATGGGTGTTAATTGCATTGGTTGGATTGCTAACCAAGTTGATGCCACTATGGATGAATACCAAGCAAATCTAGATTCGCTTAAAACACGTTTACCATTCCCGTTGCTTGCTATAAGCCCCTATACCGAGCAAACCCCTAAATTACAAATTTATAAAACCCTGCTTACTGCACTTGCTATAAATGCCTAAACTATACTGCTTTGTAATTTTATAAATATACAAAGCAGTTTATATATTAAATACACCGGTTTAATAAATATGTTTAGCGCCTTGAAATACACACCTTGTATGCATGTATAACGCTAATTACACAGTGCTATTGTTACTAAGGAAATAACAAATACCATGACCCACCCATTTATTAAGAACTACGCTTATAATACGCAGGTTAAGGCCGAATCAGATCTAGCAAAAAGTGCTCTGCCTAAAACCCATGTAGGTATTTTAGGTGGGGGAACTGCAGGGGCAACAATTGCGATTCGCCTTGCGGCATTGGGCATAAAAACGACTATATTTGAGAAAAAAAAGTCACTTATTGACGGCCCTCCTATGTGTCATCTGCACGCCGGTGGTAATTTATACCGTGAAATTCCAGATCAAGACTGTATAGATTTACTTAAACAATGTATTGATATTTTACGACTATATCCTTACAGCATAGATGTACGCCCAACTGTATTTGCTGTGCCAACGCGTGATGATGATTCACCGGATGATTTACTGCCAAGGTTAGACAAGCTTACTAACGCATATAAAGACTTAATTGAACAAGATCATAATAATAAAGTTCTTGGCGAGCCTGATAATTACTATCAGCTTTATAGCCATGAGCAAATGATAACCTTGAGTAAAAAAGAGCAGGTTACTGAGCCCAAAACGCTAGATGAGTGGATGATCCCCGTTGCTAAGCATTTAAACTTAAACAAAGTAAAATACCCACTTATTGTTGTACAAGAATACGGTTGGAATATATTTAGATTATCTGCAAGTGCGCAACTTGCGCTTGCCCAGTACGAGCACGCTAACGTTCTTACCAGCACAGAGGTAAAGCAAGTCAGCAAAGTTGAGCAAAGTAGTGCTAACAATCAAATGCCAAAATGGAAAATTGAATATCAAAACAACCAAAGCAACACGACCCAAACAGCAGAAGTAGATTACCTTATAAACGCCTGTGGCTTTCAAACCGGTATTGTTGATGACATGGTAGGCGTAAAGCCCAAGCGTATGGTCGAATTTAAAGCTTCATACATTGCACACTGGCAAGGCGCTGGCGGGCAAATACCCGAAATTATTATTTATGGTAACCGAGGCACTCCCGAGGGCATGGCACAATTAACGCCGTACCCTAATGGCTTTTATCAAATTCATGGTATGACTAACTCAATTACCTTGTTTAACGATGGCCTAGCAGATACAGCCGAGCAAACGGCACAGCCACAACTGCCTACTAAGTACTTAAATTATATAAATAATGGTTGGGATCAGCAGGTGCTAAAAGCACGTGGTCAAAAAGCGATTGATTATGTAGCTGAGTTTGTACCAGCATTTAAAAACGCTAATACGCAAAACAATGCCTTGTTTGGCGGCCAACAGATCCCAGGCGAAGACGACACCTTACGCGTTGCCGACGTAAGTTTATATTCGCATATTAGCTACGCACGAGCCGAAAATGTAAAAGCGTCATCAACTTTGATCGCTGCTGACGAAATAGTAGCTGAATTTATAAAGCTTGGTTTAATTTGCACAGAACACGACGGTAATAATCACCGTAAGCATCACCAATGGACCTACCTTAAGAACAGTCGCAATGAAGATATAAGTAAAATTGCACAAGTACTTGCAAAAGAGCGAGGCTTCCCCACAGATATGGCAAATGTTAATCACGGTATATATAAAAGCGTATAGTATAAAAAAAATAACTTATTGAATTTTATTATTTTTATAAGTGAATTTTTACTGTTGAACAGAAAAAAACCTAGAAAGTTTAACTTAATTAAATATATATAGAACTTTAAAAATATCACTTGCGTTATGACATAGTTTGTCACAGAATAGCGTTGATGTTATGACATAGTGTGTCATAACGCAGTAATTGCTATGGCCGATCAACAAAAAGAAGTCGCTCAGCAATAAATGTTATTTTTGGAGACCATGTATGAAACGTGTATTTTTGTTTTTATTAACTAACCTCGCGGTTATGTTGGTATTAGGTGTTGTGCTTTCAATCATAATGAGTGCGCTGGGCTTAAGCCATCGTAGCCTGGGTGGTATTTTATTAATAGCTGCTGTATTTGGTTTTGGTGGGTCGTTTATTTCTTTGTATATGTCGAAATGGATGGCGAAAAAATCAACCGGTGCACAGGTTATTACAAAACCAAGTAACGAAACCGAGCAGTGGTTAATGAACACGGTTGCCGCGCAAGCTAAAAAAGCCGGTATTAATATGCCTGAAGTGGCTATTTACGACAGCCCAGAAATGAACGCTTTTGCAACCGGCCCGAGTAAAAATAACTCGCTGGTGGCGGTAAGCACGGGTTTATTACACAACATGACCCAAGATCAAGCCGAGGCAGTGCTTGCGCACGAAGTATCGCACGTGGCTAATGGCGACATGGTAACACTAACGCTTATTCAAGGCGTGGTTAATACCTTTGTTATTTTTGCCGCAAAAGTGCTGGCGGGCATTGTAGATAATTTTATAAATAGCGATGAAGAAGAGGGCGGCAGCAGCTGGACTTACTTCTTATTCGATATGTTATTCCAAGTATTATTTGGTGTACTAGCCAGTGTGGTAGTTGCTCATTACAGCCGCAAACGTGAATTTGCAGCCGACAACGGTGCAGCTCAGTTAGTAGGCGCAGACAAAATGCGTTCAGCCCTTGAGCGATTAAAGCAAAACCACCCATCGCAATTAGAAGGCTCAATGATGGCCTTTGGTATTGCCAGTGGTAAAGGCATGGCTGAGTTGTTTTCATCTCACCCACCGCTTGATGCACGTATAGACGCACTACGTCGTTAAAAAAATTCAAGTTTTTCACAGTACTTGTAAACAAAAAGCCTGCATTTGCAGGCTTTTTTATGTTTAATTTTTTTATTGTGATTGAATAATATCGGTAATTCCCTCTGGTGAGAGTATTTCAATCCAGTAACCGTCTGGGTCTTTAATAAAGGCAAGGCCTTTCATTGAACCACCATCTGGCTGTTTTACAAACTCCACATCGTATTTAGCAAAGCGCTCACAGGCAGCGTATACATCGGGCACGCTAATCCCAATATGGCCAAAGCCTTTTGGTTCTTCATTACCACTGTGATAACAGCTAAAGCTGTCGTCGTTTTCAGTACCCCAGTTATGGGTAAGTTCAATCAGAGCAGGGCGGCGAAACACCCATTGAGTTTTTTCTTTATCATCGCCTTTAGGCATATCTTGCTCGTAGCCTAAAAAGTACAAAGTAAACTCCATACCAGGAAAGTCGTACTTTCCTAACAGCTTCATACCCAATACGTTTTCATAAAATGCCAGCGACGGTTTTGGATCTTTAATACGCAACATGGTTTGCTGCATTACATAGCCCTCAGTGGCTTGTGCAATTTGCTCTGGAGATTCGTTATAGCTAGACATGAAATAATCCTTAATAAAATGACTGAAAAACCTTAATGGATTTAAAAAGGCAGGGAATACGAACATCATAATCAACAGCGGCAAAAATTAAAACCACAAGGCTAAATTACCAGCTAGTTAGTTGGGTGTTTTTAAGCGGAAAATGGCATATTTAGCGATGCTGGTTATTTATACAGTGGTGGTGTTTTGTCCAATATTACTGATCTCCACCATTTTGGGGTATTTCTGCATTTATGAAGTATGAGCCGTAGTTAACTAGTTGTTTACAGGTGTTTATTTGAGGGCTAAGATAAATGCAATGTAATATATGGACATTTGTCGGTTTATAAAACGACAAATGTCGTATACAAAGTTATTATACATTTCTGGGGTTCATGTGAGAGATAGTGTTCTTAAAAAAATATTTTATCGAACAGATAAGTCGATTGGATATGGAAAATGGTTAAAATTAACTCTATTGGAAAGTTATCTCGGTGAGCAGTTGCTGGAAATGCTATTATCCTTCTCCTCGTACAAGCAAGATAGTACAGGTGAAATTTTTTCTGGCACTGCATCTTTTGGGTACAAATCATCTGATTTAGAAGATTTTATCGCTGCAACTCTTGTGAATAAGTGGCTCTGTAAACATATCAAAGAGCTTCTGATAATTAAATATCTCAATCATTATGGCTTATTACGACTTCACCCTGCGACTGAACATAAAACCTCAGAATATGAAGTAAATCCTGAAAAAGTATTTTTACTTACAGAATTGAGGCTTTCATATAATACTATTTGGGTTTCTTTAAACTTCGTTGTGGATATGTTGGTATTTGTATACTCTGGCAGTCTTGTTGCAGCTTTAACAACAGGTGCTTTTGTAGAATTCATAAGGCGGTTTAAGTTCTAATGTATAACAATACCTTAAAGTCGGATTCGTAACAGTTGGCTCGGTTTCGCTTCGCTTCACATTTTAGCCAACTATTACTCACCGCTTAAGGCGGCGTTAGCTTTATAAGGAAAACTTGGTGTTTGATAGGATAAAAATAGCTATGTCAAAAGGGTTTTGGCACGCTTTGGCGGTAATCATAGTCATGCTATTAGCTGGGCCTGAAATAATGGTAAGTATTGAACTTATGGCCATGGTAGAAGTGCTTGGGGCTTCAACCTTTGTATTGATCTATCTCTCAGTTATCAAGCTGTTTTTCTCAAAGGTGTGGGATAAATATAAAAATTTTGAAAGTCATTCCGTTTTCTTTTTCCCAACGCTGTCTGTTTTAAAACAAATGCCATCAATGATAATTCATACAATCCCTGATAGGACTGCGGTTGGTGGATTTTTGGCAGTAGTTACAGTCACGATGTCAGCATTTTATATTCAAACTCTAATTGGAATATAGTTAGCAAATAAATAAACTAGACAAATAAATAAACTAGACACCCACTCTAATTTTTGCAGTTTCAAATAAATAAACTAGACACCCACTCTAATTTTTGCAGTTTGGCGAACTAAGTACTAGGCTTTCACCAGTGTGAAAACAAACTGGGTCACTTATGGCAATCGCAAGAAAGCGTCAAGTAAGTTTGGTTGATACAAAGTACTACCACTGTATATCACGTTGCGTACGCCGTGCATTTTTATGTGGAGAAGACCATTTTACGGGTCAATCTTTTGAGCATCGCAGAGGGTAGGTTGAAGACAAATTGCTTGAGTTAGCCAAAATATTTTGTATTGACGTCTGTGCTTATGCCGTTATGAGTAACCACACGCATTTAGTGTTGTATGTAGATGACAAAAAAGCGAACAGACTGAATGATAAAGCGATTGTTATTCGCTGGCACAAGCTGTGTAAAGGTACTGTCCTTACGCAAAAATACATACAGGGTGAGAAGCTAAGTAAAGTAGAACTTATCCTTTTTAATCAAACAGTAAAGGAATATCGAGAGCGACTATCAAGTCTTAGCTGGTTTATGCGATCGTTAAATGAAGACATTGCGCGCAGAGCTAATAAAGAAGATAACTGCACGGGTAGGTTTTATTCGCTGCCATCCATGGCGCTCACCCTTCGGGCTGCCTAACGGCATTCAAATTTATTCCCTATAAATTTATGGGAAGGTCGCTTTAAATCACAAGCACTCCTTGATGAAGCGGCGCTTGCCGCGTGTATTGCATACGTCGATTTAAACCCTATTAGGGCTAAGATGGCTATCACTCCAGAAGAGTCTCACCATACCAGTGTACAAAAACGCTTAATATACGCAAAAGAAGGCAAGCAGCCAAAACAACTACTTCGCTTTGCAGGTATGCCGCGTCAAATTATGCCAAAAGGGCTGCCGTTTGAGCTTAAGTCGTATCTTGAATTAGTTGAATTAACAGGGAGAATAATACGAAAGGATAAACGCGGCCATATTGATAACACCCAACTTCCTTTACTGGAAAGACTCGATATATCTCCTGAAAACTGGTTAAAACTCACTACACAATTTACACGCGTATTTCACGGCGCAGTTGGCAGGCCGACCTCACAAGCAAGTTATTGTGAAAATTTGAATCGAAAACGGCAAGCCAATACAAGTAATTGTGAAAAGCTATTAGCATAAACTTTAAATTACTCAGTAGAAAAGTTGAAACTGCATCATGCAGCTATTTTTATGCGTGGAATTTAAATTTAAGAGTAATAATTGCTTAAAAAATAAATCTAGAAATACAGTTTTGCTTGCAAAATTAGAAGGGTGTCTTTCAAAATTAAAATGGATGTCTAGTTTGTTTTCTTGATGCCTAGTTTGTTTTCTTTTTTATTTAGTCATGAGAAGCTAACTCCAGAGCTGATTAGTAAATTAGGTGACACAATTTTAATATATTAATTATGGGTGTCACTTTATGTTTTTGTTTAAAACATCATGTGCTAAATTTATTACAGCTATATTTACAGGGAAGATAAAATGACAAAGCGATTACGTTTTTTATTACCATCAGTATTATTTTGTTTTGGAACAAGCGCGCTAGCAGCTGAGCCGGTTTTATATTACGGCGGAGATATTCTCACTATGGAAGGAGAAAAGCCGCATTATGAGGAAGCTTTAGTTGAGTCAGAAGGGCGGATTGTTTACCTTGGCAGCTTAGCGAAGGCCAGAGAAAAGTTTGACAATCTACAAAACAAAGACCTTCAAGGGAAAACACTTTTACCCGGTTTTTTGGATGCCCATAGCCATATGTACAATACGGGTTTAATTGCGCAATTGGCAAATTTATTACCTCCTCCCGATGGCCCCGGTGCAAATTTTAATAGTTTAGTGACAACAACCAAAAAGTGGATGGAGTCTGCTGAAGGGAAATTCATTATCGGAAAATTTGGTTGGGTGTTAGCTAATGGGTATGACGATTCGCAGCTTAGCGAAAAACAACATCCCACTAAAGATGTTCTAGATAAAATTTCGTCTAAATACCCAGTGCTTATAATGCATCAATCGGGTCATCTAGCAAGTGTCAATTCAAAAGCTCTAGAAGTGGGTGGCTACACAAAGGATACCAAAGACCCCAAAGGCGGTGTAATTAGGCGCTTGGCCGACAATAGTCCTAATGGCGTGCTTGAAGAAGCGGCTTTTTTTAATCTATTATTGCCTATTGTTGCCACTAAATCCGATGCTGAAGTACAGCAAAGGTCCATTGAGCTTGCTCAGCTGGAGTATGCTAAAAATGGATATTTAACAGCTCAAGATGGCCGCACAACAGCGGATGCGACTTCGGCATTAGAAAGAGCAGCTCGTGATAAATCGCTATTCATTGATGTTGTTTCATACCCTGACATTGTTTGGAATAAGTCAGCTGTTAAGCCCGAATTTTATAACTCAGATCGCAGTTATGTTAATCGATACCGAATAGGGGGGGTTAAATTAACTTTAGATGGTTCACCACAAGGAAAAACGGCTTGGTTATCATCACATTATCATACGCCACCGGAGGGTAAACCGCTGGACTATAAAGGTTATCCTATCATGAGTGATGAGATGGCCATTAAACATATAAACACTGCGTTTAAAAACAAATGGCAGATTATTGCTCACACCAATGGTGATGCAGCGATTGACCAATATATTAAAGCTATTAAAGTGGCTAAAAAAAGTTATGGGTATGATGATCACCGTAGCGTGATGATTCACGGCCAGACTTTACGTAAAGATCAAATCCCGGATTTAGTCGATTTAGGGATCCTCCCATCGTTGTTTCCTATGCACACTTTTTACTGGGGCGATTGGCATGTAGAGTCTGTTTTGGGGCACCCAAGGGCAGATTATATTTCGCCATCACGAGATGTAGTTGAGGCTGGTTTAACGGTTACTTCTCACCATGATGCCCCTGTGACATTTCCAAATTCAATGCGAGTGCTCGATGCAACGGTTAATCGTATTACACGTTCGGGTAAAGTATTGGGGCCGGATCAACGTTTAACGCCTTATGAAGGGTTAAAAACTTTAACACAATGGGCTGCTATTCAATACTTTGAAGAAACAAGTAAAGGTACGCTAGCTGAGGGAAAGCTCGCGGATTTCGTCATTTTAAGTAACAACCCTTTAAAAGTGGAACCACTTACTATTAAGGATATAAAAATAGTGCAAAGCATTAAAGAAGGTCATGTTGTATATTCAAATTGATATTCAACATGAAACAATTTTAACGCTTAACTATACGACGGCTTTAGTCACCGTCGTATTAAACCTCAGCCTTGAGATGCAACAGTGAAGTTTGAGATTTAATGAATATTTATAAAACTTCTAATAACCAAAGGGGTCAAATCTTGACTTCAGACATCAAATTCATGCGGCAATCTTATAAGCTGTTTTTAAAATAAAATGTTGGTTGCTCACTAGCTAATTAATCTCTAAGTTAAATTAAAGAAAAGGATTATTTATGAAAGGTATTAATTATGAAAGGTATTAAATGTATTTGGTTTTGGTTTACGCTAGTTGTGTGCCCATTGTTGATTATTTTAGGTGTAGCTACCTTTGCACAGTTATTAGGGCAATACATGTATTCTGAGCAATTTAGTTTTTCGTCGCTGTCTAGCTTTCAAATTGCATTTATTGGTGGTGGTGTTTGTGCTTTTTCTGTATTTTTAAGCACGTTAAAAGAGGTAAAAATACGCTTTTTTGCAAAATGAGGGGTTAATAGAAAAAAGGGGATCTCGTACCTCTGCAAATAAGCCACTTAAACACTTGTGATACCTTCCAAAACGCCAATTCAACCAACAGCAAACCCTCTTTTTATATTTTAAGAAAACAAAAACCAAATGGGGTCAAATCTTGACTTCAGACATCAAATTCATGCGGCAATCTTATAAACTGCTTTTAAAGTAAAATGCGGGTGGCTCACAGCTAATTAATCTCTGAGTTAAATTAAGGAAAAGGATTTTTTATGAAAGGAATTAAACGTATTTGGTTTACGCTAATGGTGTGCCCATTGTTAATTATTTTAGGTGTAGCTACCTTTGCACCGTTATTAGGGTAGTATATGTATTATTTGCAATGCTTAAAAAGTAAAACACTGACGGATTAACATTTAATATCCGCTCATATCCGCCAATGTTTACACTTTATTTAAAGGAGTACATCAATTTGTGATAGTCAGGCTTAACCTTTTCTACGGTTAAGACTTATCAAACATATCGCTAAAAGTAATGTTGCAATCATACCAGAGGCACCTGCAACACCTGATGGCAGAAATCCATCACGTCCAAAAGTAATTAAAATGGCATTGGCTAACATTGCAACCACGCCTACAAAAGCTGTAAGCCCTCCTAATGCTTTACCGCCTTTGGCTATATAAGACAGTCCAAAAACAAGTGCCGCTAATCCTAATAATACTTTGGCTGCGTAGTAAATCATGAATGACAAAGCAACCACGCCATTAATTAAAGGTTGTGCTCCTTCTACTGAGCCTGCAACTTTGCCAAATGTTGAAAATAACGTAAGGCCAATACTCACTTGAACTATGTTAAGTACCGCGCTAAACGTAATAGCCGACCACCCTAGTTGAGCGTTTTTTGCTTGCACCATAGCTGAGCCTGCAAAAGCAACGAGCAAAGTAAATACCAGAGCTTCTAGTCCCCAAGCAAACTGCCTTGAAAAGCTAATTTCAGCACTGTAAAGGGCTGAAAAAATAGCCTGTGATATAGCCAATACCAACAATAAAGATGCTGAAATTAGGATGGTGCGTTTATTCGTAAACTCCATTATATACCTCTTATAATTTTATATTTAACGCTTTAAAAAGATGCAGTAGCTTTGAAAATACAAAACATATGAAACTTTATATAACTAGCGTTCACTCTTGGGCCTGTTTATCTTTAAAGGTTAAATTTGCAACAGTCTATTTGATCTTTTAGCAAGGCCTATGTGGTGTGGTTATTCCCATAAATTGGCGATAACCTAGTATAAATACCAAACAAGCGTTGCCCGAAGGGGTCTTCCTCTGGGAAATTTATTCATTGTTACTCGGTTTATACTTAGCCCACTAGGTTACAATCTCACACCGCGATTAAATCCCCCTTAGATTGAACAAATTTTAAGTCTGAAAGATCAACAGGTCCTCAAGATACAAGACAGGTGAAACTATTTAATTATTTCACTTAAGTTGAAATAAATTAGACACCTGAACTTGTTAAATAAACAGAACTTTTAGCTTTTGGAAAGGTGATCTCTACGGATACACAATTTTTTATACATAGTCTATAAAGAACCAATTGAATAGCAATTAACTATAGCTATGATTTACGAAACTAAATGTACTGCATAAACCCCAGTTTATACTGCCATAGCGATTTAACGAAAATTTATAAAACTTCTAACGGTTAATTTTTTGTAAATATTTGTACCTTTTTTGTTTACTTTTTAATTTCATATGCTAATTTTTAAATGCTCGGTTGAGCGAATAATAATCAAATTTAAGGATTAAAAATGAAAAACATACTAAAAACACTATTTATTTGTGGTGCTGCGCTTACAGCTAACTCTGCTTTTGCAACTGATCTAGTTTGCGATGTATATCCAAATGGTTCAGGTGGAAACTCGATGAACGGAAGATCAAACTGCTTTACCATAGATTTTAGTTTTGGTAACCAAACAACAGGGAAGTACTATTTACAGAATATTTCAAAACCGATTAACAAAGTTATTTGGCAAGGCGATGCATCTTGCACAGGCGGTACATCGTGTAATATGACTGTAAGAGCTTACAGAAGCTATAGTGCATCTGCTTTAATTTTGTATAAAGATGGGACCTATGAAACGACAAATACGTCTCGTATGAGTTATGAAACAGGCCATTAGTAATCATCGCTTATAATAGAAGAACAATATAGATTAATATTTATTGTGTGAATGTATGTAGCGGCTTATTTTAGTCGCTATTTTTTTAGTTGGTGTGTTAAACATATACAAATAAGGAGATACGATGAAACAGGCAATGTTGATATTGTTTATGTTTTTGCTAATTAGTTGTTCGAGCTTAGCGAGCAATAGCAAAGAATTAAGTAAATCTAAGCAAACTGAAAAGTTTATTACTCTTGTTAGTCAAGCCAAAACCTATGACCTATCTCATAATTGGGATGAAAATTCCCCAATAGCGTCCGTTAATCCAAAATACTCAATGGCACTTAATGCAACTCATGCTGATACGCGTGGTACATTTGGTGATAACAATCAGCTCTCATTCACCTCAGAAATAATGCAATGGAGTGGTCATCATGGAGGTCCTACTATTGATGCTTTGGGTCATATTGGTCGAGATGGTTTACTGTATGGTGGAGTAGATGCGGCGCAAGCGACCAATGATCGCAGAGGAATAGGGCGCAGTGGTGTAGGGAGTGACCTAGGAATTGATCATTATCCTGTAAACTTATTGAGTAACCGAACTGTGTTACTTGATGTGGCACGCTTTATTAACGGTGACGATACCCCATTGGCTGCAGATTTTGACATAACAGCGTCACATTTAAAAAGAACAGCAAAATCGCAAGGTGTAAAAATTAAAAAAGGCGATACTGTGTTTATTAGAACGGGGTGGGGGCAATATTTTGCTAATAACCCACTGCAATATATTGCAGAACATGCTGCAGGCGTTGGTGTAAGTGGTGCACAGTTTTTAATAAAGGCTGGTGCAAGTGTTGTGGGTAATGACACCCTTACTTTTGAAAAACGCCCACCTATTGCTACAGAACCCTCATTTCAGGTTTTTCCGGTACATATGATGTTATTAGCAGATAACGGTATTTACATAATAGAAAACTTGTTCCTTGAGGAGCTAGCAAAAGAAAAAGTCTATGAGTTTATTGCCATTGTGCCTCCGCTTAAAATACGTGGCGGTACTGGCTCGGCATTACGCGTATTCGCACTTACAAGTAACTAATAATTGAATAAAGAGTAGAGTTAATGATTTTTACTGTTTTTATATACAGTGGTGTCGTTTTTTGAAATAAGAAACATACACAAAGAGTATTTTTCTTTATCATGATAAAAGTACTGGCTGTAAAATTAACAATACTTATATGGACGACTCAAGGATGAACAAAGGAATATTAAAATCGTGGAATGACGATAAAGGCTTTGGCTTTATTAAATCAAGCACACTGCAACACGATACCTTTATACACATATCGTCGCTCAAACATATGAGTCGTAAACCTAAAGTGGGTGACATTATCTATTTTGAGGTTGCGACTGAGCCTAACGGTAAAACTAAAGCTGTAAATTGCCGTATTGAGGGCGTACTAGCACAACCACACATAAAAGCTTTAACAAGGCCGGTTAGATTAAGCAAAACGTCAGGTAAGAACTCACCTTTAATGAAACTCATAACGTTTGGTATTATTGTTAGTATTGGCTTTAGCGTGTATAAAACCGGTTTTTTAAATACCAAGCAAACACCTGTAGTGACTAACGCTAATTTAGAGTCATTTATGCCCGCTAGTTCAAACTCACTTACTAAAACACAGCAAGCATTTCGCTGTGATGGCCGCCAACATTGTAGCCAAATGACCTCGTATGCAGAGGCATTATTTTTTATTCAACATTGCCCAAATACTAAAATGGACGGTGATAAAGACGGAGAGCCCTGTGAACGGCAGTTTGGGAATAGGTAGTTTTTATATTGAGGTTATTAATAAACTAAAAATTAGTTTTGGGCCCTTAGGGGGAATACGATTTTTAGTAATACAGTTATAAATAGCTGGTGGATATAAAGCCATTTATCAAGGAAGTTGTTATGTTTAAAGTAATAATTGGATGTGCTGTTATATTTTCGTTTGTTTGTATGTTACTCGCTGCGGCACCTTTTACGCCTGCAATATCAGGTTCATTTATTATGCTGTTGTTTGCAGGGGCTATAGGTTACAAGGGCTATCTGCAATCAAGCTTAATACTGCTGTTAATTAATACGCTTGCAGTTATTGGCAGCCCAGCTGCAGATATAGACAACACCCAAACATTACTGTTTTTACCAATATTATTTTTAATCTCATTTGGTGGTGTTTTATTAGGCGTAAGAAAGTTAACGAAATTGTAAAAGAAGATGCCGAAGGGATATATGATTATATTATGGAGCAGGTTAATAAATTATGAGTGATAGAGAAATTTGGGTCGCTATATTAATTATGTCATCTATTATTTCTGGGATCCTTTATGTGGTTTTTGGCCAAATGACCGTACGTAAATTAAGAAAAAACCCTAAAACAAAAGATATACTCGGTCTAGAGGTTATTAGTGGTTGGGATATTATAAATGTTGCTCAAGCATTCTCCTTGCCAAGGCGTTGGTTACTTAAAATTGAAAAAAGTAAGTTTTCTTTTATGTATGCGCACTCTTCGTTGTTATTTGAAAATACAACCAAATTCGATAGATTTCTTGGATGTATCTTTTATTGGTTATTAACACTTTCGGGTCTATTTGGCGCTTTACTCGTTGTACTTAACTTATTTGGCGTTTTTAGTTAATTGGTGTAAATATTGAATTGGCTAGTTATGTGACTAGCCAATTCAATTATCAACTTTATTACTACAAAAATGATTTAGCTTTACTCATTAAAGCGCTTCAAAAATGGCTGCTATGCCTTGCCCGCCACCAATACACATTGTGACTAGCCCATATTTGCCTTGAGTTCGTTTGAGTTCGTACAAGCATTTAGTTGATAAAATTGCACCCGTTGCGCCAACAGGGTGGCCTAAGGCAATTGCACCACCATTCGGGTTTACCTTATGGGCAGGGAAATTTAACTCGTTAGCAACGCACAGTGCTTGTACTGCAAAGGCCTCGTTAGACTCAATCACATCCATATCGTCGATGGTTAAGCCGGTTTTTTCAAATACCTGTTGTACTGCAGGAATAGGGCCGATACCCATTAAAGTAGGATCAACGCCTGCTCTGGCATAACCCACTAAACGAGCGAGCGGTTTTAAGCCTTGCTCATTTGCTTTTTGCTCTGACATAAGTACCAACATGGCTGCACCATCGTTTATACCTGATGAGCTTGCTGCGGTAACGGTGCCATCTTTTTTAAAGTAGGGCTTTAAAGATGCAAGTTTATCGGCTGTGGTATCGGCGCGAACATGTTCGTCGGTGTCAAAAATATGCGTCCCTTTTCGCGACTTGATTTCTATTGGCACAATCTGCTGTTTAAAATGACCTGCAGCAATGGCTTTTGCAGCTTTATGATGGCTTTTTGCTGCGTACTCGTCTTGCTGCTGACGGCTAATTGAATATTTTTCTGCAATGTTTTCAGCTGTTATTCCCATCGGGTTATTATCCCATGGGTCTTGTAAGGTCGTGGTGAGCTCATCAACCATAGTGCTATTACCCATTTTTTGCCCCCAGCGGTTACTTTCGAGGGTGTAGGCAGAGCTACTCATGCTTTCAGCTCCGCCGGCAAGGGCTGCATCTACATCACCTAATTGAATTTGTTGTGCGGCTTGTATGATTGCTTCAAGCCCTGAACCACATAAGCGATTAAGCGTTACTGCGTGGCTACTAATAGGTAACCCCGCATCTAGCCCAATGATTCTTGAAAGGTATGCGTCTTTAGGGCCGTTATGAATTACTTTACCAACTACAGTTGAGCCAACTTGGTTGGGTGATAGCTTGGCTCTGGCTAGTGCTTCTTTCGCACATAGAGTGCCTAGCTCGGCGGGCGTGAAATGTTTAAGGCTGCCACCAAAGCTGCCGATAGCGGTACGCACTGCGCTTAATATAACTACGCTATTGTTATTAAGTTTTGTCATTGTTTTCTCTTATTATTTTTATGTTTATAACCACTTTGTGCTGAGCTTGTGTTGAGTAGAGCCAAAGAGATTAATAGTTTTATTAATGCATCAAAGCATAATTTTTAAATAAACTAAAGGCGAGGTTGTTTAAGCTGTATGTGTTATTTAATAAAGTGATGAGTAAAATAGGTGTGTGGCAATGATACTTTTAGTTTTAATGTATGAAATAGGGCTCTCAGTATGAAAGCCCTTGGGGATTTATAAATCAATCATTTCAATATTAACAACTACATTTTTAAAACCAGCATCTTCAAACTCTTTTTTTAACTTTTCTGCACTTGAGTAATCACTAGCTGAAACACTTCGCTTACTTCTTTGGTTAGTAACAAGTGGGGTTTCATCACCAAAATAAACGCTACCAGCAAATTGGCTTTGTGCATAAAAGTGGCCTGTTAGGGTTGTTTTTTTAGGTCTTAAAACATGACTTAAATAGTATTGCATTGTTGATAAGCTTGTTTGTTGTATCATCCAAGGCCAATCCCATTTTTTATTCTCGCCTGGTATATAGCGGTGTTCCCATTGATACTCAATGCTCTTTTCTTGACCTGCCCAACGGCCTATTACAAAATTAGCAGTGTCATTAGGTCTGTTTTCAGGATGGCTTAATAAAGCATTGCCTCCCCAACGCATAAAGCCATTTATTGATAGATCGTAAGTAATATCAGCATCGAATGAATAAGGATACGATATTGATGATTTAAACAAATCGACCTTAGCATTAAGCTTTGTGAATGCTGGTACATTGGTTCTTGCTTGTACCACAACTCGCTCAGCTTCAGAGCCGCCATTACTTGTTCCCCATGCTTGCTCTGCTGCTATAGTAACCGATAATGAAGTGTCTGATCCGCCAGTAACAGAGGGAGACTTCCATGTATTAGATAATGTAACAGACTCAGAAATACTGTAGTCATTTGTTTTAGACCAATTAGTAGCTGCATCGTATTCAATGGTAACGACTGACATTTGAGCTGCTGACGTGTCATTCACTGCAGGGACTGTTAACGTTTTAATTAGTTCTTTGTCGGCAGCAACAATATCGCCTGTTATTTTATATGATTCGTTATCCATCACATATTCAAAGTTAGATACGGTAATAGCTGACTTTTCATCACATCGATAACCATCACAGCTGCCCCCATTATAACCTTGTATTTTCCATCCAGAGCCCGCTTTAGATACCTCCATGTCATCACCCACATAGCTTGAGCGATTTCCACCAACCCACGCAAAACCCATTGTGTGAGCAAGATATGAAAGGGGTTTTATAAAATCCTCTTTTTGGTTTACTAAGTCCCATTCAATTTGGCTTTGACTGCCAGGCGCTACTTTTAAGGAGCTTAATTTAGGGATCTCATTAATAGGATCGTTAGGGTAGCACCAAGAATTTACAGCAGACCCTTGTTTTATTTCACCTGCGTAGCCAGAGCCCATAATAACCCAGCCATTAGCTAATCCCGTTATTTGCCACTTACCCATTTTGTTTACAAGGTCGTTTCTGTAAGTTTGCGCTTCAGCTTTTGTAATTAATCTATTATCAGCTGAGCAAACTCCAGCACCTAAGCTTTCATTTTTAAGTTGATCTGGATAAATTGCAGTTGTATTAGCACTTACAAAACTTGTGTGTGACAACAGCAATAGAGGTATTATTTTTTTCATTAAGTTACATCCTTTAAAATCATATTTTAATTAGGCCCTAATTAAATAATCTAATTTTGGACCGATTTTGATTCTAAAGAACTCGCTATATTTTTATAGAGTGTTAAATGAAAGTTGGTTTTTCAAAAATATTAGTTGCTTAAATATTGCAAAAATTCATTAAGACTATAGTGCTATTGTAGCTACATTTTTACCCCCTTGAGAGAGTACTCTAAAAAATCGATTAGATAGCGTGTGCTTTTTGGGATTAATTTATCAGGCCATATCAGGTTTACATCTCGTTTAATAGGTTTGAATTGCGTTAATACTTCAACCAAGCTTTCGTCTTTTATATGCGGTAATAAACAATATTTTGGACCATAATAAACACCTCTTCCTTCAATGGCAGCTAAGGCACACATTTCTATATCGTTGGAAATAAAGTTGGGTTGAGGTTTAAAAATTACTTTTTCATTTTTATTTGCTTTAAAAGACCAATTTTCGAATGGCGAGCACGATATGTGGGGGAGTTTAGCTAAATCGTCAAAATTACTTGGTATGCCATATTGCTCAATTAAACTCGATGAGCAAGCTAAAACAAAGCTCATTTGGTTAATGACTTTACATATATTTTGTGAGCTATCTAATTTTCCGATTCTAATAGCTAAATCAAACTCGGTGGCTTTTAAATCAAGGCGTTCATCCGATAGCATCATATGAATCTTAATATTTGGATAAAGTAGGGTGAATTGATTTATAACGCCTGAGAAGTACACACTCTTTATAAAGTTTTGCGGTGCTATTAATTTAATTTTACTCACTTTATTTTCACTAGAGTTCTTAAAATTGCACAGCGTACTTTGTAAACCTTCTACGTGAGCTAAGCAATGGCTATAAAAACTCTTTCCTGGCTCTGTTAATCGCAAACTTCCTTTTTCACGATAAAACAACGCTAAAGATAAGTCTTCTTCAAGTTTTTTTATTTTTCTTTGTAAAGTGGGTAAAGGAATATTTAACTTTACTGACGCTTCATTAAATGTTTTGTAATCATTTACTTTTATAAAAAGCGCGATTATATCAAGCAAGGTAAATCTCCTGTATAAATTTGAGGTATAAAATCGTATTTAGTACTTAATTATTGGTTAGATTCATAAAACTAATCATTTATTTAAAGTACCCATTAGTCCCTTTTGTGGCAACAAAAATTTTACCTTTGTATTAGAATGTTTAATAAATTATTGTGATTGAGGATGTACTTACTTGAGGTATTAGTAATTAGAGATTCTACAAATAGCGCGTTTTTGAAAATAAAAACTCAGTAGAAACAATCCGTAACATTTTACTATAACGTTTTAATAGACAAACAATAAGCTAGTAATTACGCTAGACACACTTTTTGGGTGAATAATCATGATGCATAGGATCTGATTACCTAAATGGAATTTGCCATGATAAATCAACAGAACCGAAGGTATTAAAGATGAATATATTTATAAAATGGTTGATTTTAGCTGCATTAATTATTGCCGCTATTACGTGTTATTCGTATGGTAGTACTACTGGCTTATTTATTTTTATTATTGCGGGCTTTGTTTTTGAAATGGCGTTTATGGTATTTCCTATAAAAAAGAAATCGTCATTGTAGAAAGCTATTTAACCGTCTTGAAAAATTAATTTTTTTAGTTAGCGAGATAAGGGAATAAATAAAAAGGCTGCATTTTTTACAGCCTTTTTGGTTTAATAAACTTAATGGGTAACTCTATCGCCCCAAATGTCTTCTAGGCGGCTATCACGGCCACAGCGCCAGCGATAGGTATTATAACGAATAGGGTTATTTTTATAGTAATCTTGATGATAACTTTCTTTGCCCTTTATCGGGTAAAAGGTTTTCGCATCAAGAATAGGGGTTATCACTGTTTGCTTAGTAAACTCACTAATAACAGCTTGTTTAGATTTTTGAGCTAGCTTTCGTTGTTGCTCATTAGCTACAAAAATTGCGCTACGGTAGCTTGGGCCTTTATCACAAAACTGACCTTTGGCGTCAAAAGGATCAATGTTAACCCAGTAATGGTTTAAAATATCTTGATAGCTTAATACGTCAGTGTTGTAGGTAACCAGAACGGCTTCGTAATGGCCGCGATGATTACCATTGTAAGTAGGATTTTTAATTTCACCGCCAGTAAAACCTGAGATCACATCGGTTACACCTTCGAGTTTTTCAAAGTCACTTTCCATACACCAAAAACAGCCTCCGGCTAAAATAGCTTGTTCAGTTTTAGCGTACGTTAATGAGCTAAACAAAAGCCCCACAGAGGTTAATGCTAGCGCTAATGTGTGTTTCATAAAATTTATCACCTGTAGTTATGAATAAATACTTGTATAGTAAGACCCGCTAACTTTAAAAACTCTTTCATTACAATGTGGCTGGGGGGGGTTGAACTTACTTTATATAAAACGGATGCTATGTATGAAAAGTTTAATGACGACTGATAATTTGCATGATGAATTGCTAGTCGTTCTACAAAACAACTTTGTTTCCTCAGAGTATAAACTTCCAAACGCTGATGAGTTAATACCTCATAATCAAAATGCTCAGTACCATGGGTATGCATTCACTATAAACCATAAGCGAATAATTTACAGAAAAGCTAAAGTTACTCCAGACAGACCAGGTGCTTTTTTAGCACTATGGAAACGCCCAGCGGATTGTAGTAATTCTAAGCCAATTCCTTTTACCAATGAGTTTGACTACTTATTAGTGGCGGTTTCAAGTGATGGATTAACCTCTAGTAACAACCAAGTAGTAAATTTACAAAGTGGTTTATTTATATTTCCGGTTGAGTTGTTAGTTAAAAAAGGCATAGTTACAGGTACGAACCGTAAGGGAAAAACCGCTTTTAGGGTGTTTCCACCTTGGAGTGAAAGTAGGGCTCTGAGTGGTTCAGGCGTATTTAGTAACGCAGCTAAAAGCACACAGCGTTGGCAATGTGATTATTTTTTACAGCAGGACCAATATGGCTTAGTTGATTTAATTAAGTTAAACAAAATTTTAGCTAATGCTGTTTAAATTTGAATTATTAAGTCACTTTACCAGCATTGTTTTATATAGGGTTATTTACTAAAGTGAGATCATACAGTCATACGAATAGTAGGTAAGATATGAACCAGTTAACCGAAAAGTCAATTAGTTGCCCTTACTGTGGCGAATCTATAGAAGTATTAATTGATGTGGCTGATATTGATGAGCAATACATAGAAGACTGCCAAGTGTGTTGCAGGCCTATTTCGTTTGTCGTATTTGAAGATAACGATGAACTTAATGTAAATGTATACAGTGAAGATGAGGCATTTTAAAGGAGTTACTCAGCCGAATGACATTACAACCACTTAATAATACGCATATCATCGAGCTAATGGGCTGGTTTAATAATCAAAATGAAACAGCTCTATGGGCTGGTCCGTATTTTAGGTATCCATTTACAAAGAAGACGTTTATTGAGGACTTAAACCTTGATGATTCTGCTTCTTTTGTATTGGTTGGACAACAAAACATATTACTTGCTTTTGGGCAATATTATCAACGGAAAAACAAATGTCACTTGGCGCGTTTAGTAGTAAACCCAATGCGTAGAGGTGAGGGTATTGCAGCCATCCTGATTAAAGCATTATGTAAACATGGGCAATTAAGCTTAAATGTTACTGATAGCTCATTGTTTGTTTATGAAAATAACCTTGCAGCAGTTTCCGCTTATAAAAAGCTAGGTTTTATTGTTGCGGCTAATACCCCAGTAAATCAAGATTCAAGCCCATTACCAGATAACTGTGTTTATATGGTTAAGTAATAAATTACGTCTAAGTTAGCTATTTTGCTGTTCACGCGCTAATTGGTTAGGCAGCAACTCCTCCACAATTTCTCTCGCTGGTAAGGTGTAACGTACGCCATCAAACATAACCGATGTGAACTCATCAATATTAGTAATGCCGGTAAGGGTCCAACCTTCACCACGTTTTGGGCAGTAAACAGTAGTAGTTGGTTGTATTACTTTAAAATTGTCGCTCATAGTTTATCTTAATTAATGCTTGTTAATACGATATGGTAAGTTAATAATGACGTTCTATAAAGTGCTAATTAAAGCGCGTTTACTTTATTTGGCATAGGCATGTTTAAAACGATAAAATTACCCCGCGTTACCTTGCGTTTAATTACCCACAAACATGGCGCAGCGCTATTAACAATTTTAAATAATCCCCTCGTTTATGAGTTTAACGATTATAAAACGCCGCTAAATAAAGAGCATGTTAAGCAATTAATTCAAGATGATATATCGAGTTATTATCAAGGGGAAGGTGTTCGGCTTGCGATTGAACATAATATGTCTGGCGACTTAATTGGTACTTGTGGTTTGTATAACATTAATAACCAAACTAAAACTGCTTATTTGGGCTTTGAGCTTGATCCTTTTTATTGGCAACAAGGCTTAATGCATGAAGTACTTAAAGGTTTTGTCAGTGAGATACATCGCTCTTTAAACATTGAACATCTATACGCAGAAATTCATGGTAAAAATGTACGCTGTTATAACTTACTCACTAAACTCGGCTTTGTATTTAACCAGCAACTTAATAACGGTGTATGGCATAAGCAATTAACTAAAATGGATGGCGCATGAGAATTAAAAAAGCGATTATTTTAAATATGTTGCTTACGGCTAGTGTATTTGGGCTTGCAATAACTGGGGTTAGCTATTATCAAAATGATGTTTCAGAGTTTGTTGATGTAACCCTAGATTCGAAAGTGCTTAAAGAGTCACGAAAAGTATTTATAAGATTACCTAACAATTATGATAAAACTAAAGCTTATCCACTTATTATAAAAACAGATGGTAATTTTAATCTAGCTAATTGGGATAAAGCCTTAAAAGCATTAAATCATGAAAGTATATTAAATGAGGCTATTTTAGTTGCTATACCAAATCAGTTTTTTACTGATACTAGAAATCGTGATCTTGTGCCACCTTATGCAAGGAAGGACGTTAATACAAATCCTCGACCTAAACATGAAAGTTCGCCTGAAATTTTTGGTAAGGCTGATTTGTTTTTAGCTTTTATAGAGCAAGAGTTGCTTACTTATTTAGAGGCCAACTACACATTAACTGAAAATCGAATTTTGACCGGATTTTCAGCTGGGGGCAGCTTTACTTTATACACGCTGCATACTAAACCAAAGTTATTCAATGGTTACTTTGTATTTAGCCCAGCCGCTTAGTATGACGATATGACAGTGACTAAGCGGTTTGATGCATTTTTAAAAACAAATATAAATTGTATAAAACAACCGACATTTTTATATATCACTGTCGGTGGGGCAGAACACTCTTTAATGTTAGGTACATACAATAATTTAGTTACTAGTTTAGCAAAACATCCAAACGACTGGCTTAAGTGGGGAAGTACAATTAATAGTAATGCTGAACATAATCAAAACCCTGCACTGAGTGTCGATAAAGCACTGTTAAATTATACGGCGTTCTTGAGCTCGCAAATTAATACGCCTTCTGATTAATTAATGACGGTGATCAATTAAATATAATTTGCATTGATTTTTATTGCTTTACTGCTGGTGGAGCACCCCCCTAAAGAACACATCATACTTTATTTAATTTAAAACAAGTCTTAGCAATAGGTGAATTTTTTAAAAATATAATCAGGGAGGGGGGAAATTGGTGGCGTGTATTGGCGTTTTTTTTAACTTATATCTACGCGTTTTATTAAGTGAGTTATGTAGGAACAGGAAAACCAAATTAAACAAAGCAACAATGTAATTATTTAGATGTTCTAAGTTAGACATTTTAATTGCAGCTAACATTGGGTTTTCCATCAATGGTTCAGTAATACACAGACTTAAACTCCAGCTTTTTATAATTGACGTTACAACAATGCAATTTTGTTGCTCAGTTGTCTCAGCATGGCTTCTGCATTTGGTATCTCGTCGTTTAAACCGGTGATCAGGGTCATAAAATAACAGTCCATCATCACACTTGCTTTTATTTCATCAAAGTCTGGTTGTTCACTAAATAGTAGTTTTTTAAATTCATCCATTTGTGCTTTAAAAAAATCAGCACGCCAAATAATGTCGCTAATTAGTAATTTACTAAATTCACTGTTTTCACAATAAAAGGAGTAAAGGGGGTGAGCGTAGTGGCGTAACTTCAATCGAGGAGGGCGCTGAGTATCTGATTGCTTTGCTTGCTCGATAATAACTTTAATTTGTTGCTGCATACCGGCCATAAGCAAATCAATTTTATTTTCAAAATGGCTAAACACAGTACCAACGGCCACATTAGCTGCAACGGCAATTTCTCTTGTTGATGTGTGGTCATAGCCTTGTAATAAGAAAAGCTCCCATGCTGAAGCTAAAACTTTATCCCGTGTTTTTTCTTTTTTACTCATAGTATTCAATGCTTTACAATTTTTATTGGATGTTGGGTTTAAATTTGCACTTGATAAATTGAGCGCGCTCAATTAGGTTTGTGAGCATGCTCAATTAATTTAAAGGTGATATATGGAGTTTATCAAACGTGTTATTGGTTATGTACTTTTTATTCCACTTATTTATTTTTATTCTCGGCCCAATCCTAAAAGCCGTTTTAGTCCCAGGTGGGGTTGTGTTTTTTGTGGCTTATTTTAGGGCCAAAAGAGGGGACGCGTGCGTTAAAAAAAGCATTTAAGAGAAAGTAGTTAAACCTTCTGCAAGAACAATAAAAAAGCCCTGCTATTTTGCAGGGCTTTAGTCAGTTTAACTTTGCAAATTTAAACTTGAAAGCTCAACAGGCCATTAAAGAACGTATCTAAAACCAAAAGCAATACCGTCATCTTCCGATTGTTCCATTTGTGCTTGCTGTTGCTTATTATTACTTTCAAAATCACCAAAGTCTTTACGCGCTTCTACATAAAGTTGGGTGTTTTCATCTATTAAGTAATGCACACCAATAACAGCAAATTGACGCTTAAATACATCGTTAGGATCGGCGTTAAAGTTTGGTTGAATCACGTAGTCATCACCGGCATTAAACAAGTTGTAGGCAATAAATGGTCTAAAGTCGTTTTCAAAACGATACGACACGAACGTTTCAATACCAATTGCATCTTCAATTAACCGACCAATGTTATCTGTGTCGTGGTTTTCGTTTTTGTTAATATTAGCGGCTACATATAAACCTGGCGCATCAATATTGCCCCAAATAACACCTGCACCATAAATTAAATCGTCAACAGAGCGGGTTGTTCCATCGCCATAAGTTAATTCAAACTCGCCGCGGTTAATACCCGCGGTCAGTTTTAGCTTATTAGTCACGTTATAGGTTACTGCACCGCCAAATGTATAGTTAAATTCAACTTGTTGCGCAGCAGTATCGCCTGACTCAAAATTAGCCCGGCATTGTGATTCTGTAATATCACTTACATCACAGGTATAAAAAGCGCTATTTTTTAACTGAGTTTGCACACTAAAATCAAAATCACCGTAACTATTACGGTATTGCAATGTTTTATCGCCACGTCCCGTGCCATTTACAGCACCGTCGTCTTTGTTGTAGGTATAGACACCTGCGGCATTGCCATCCCAAACATAGCTGTAGTTAGTTGCATATACTACGTCAAACCACGCCCCCCATTGTTTACCAATAGTAATTTGGCCGTATTTGTCGTGTTTAAGTCCTGCATAACCTAAACGATTATACAAAAATTCATCTTGAATTGATTCAAAACGGTTGTTGTATACAATATCGCTACTGCCAACAGGGTTTACACCCCATTCAACTAAAGCCATTGCTTCCCAGCCATTCTTTAGTTGGCGTTTAAAATCAAAATTAATTCGTGAGGCACCATTAACCACTTCATTTTGACCTTGAGTATTAATTACTCGCGCATCTATATAACCGCCAATTGCGACTGTATTTTTTTCATCCTTAAATACTTCGATTGCTGAAACACTCGGTGTTGTTAAAACACCTGCAATCGCGAGCGATACTAATTTTATTTTCATTGTGTGTGCCTTGCCTAAAAAAGACGTTTTTATAATTACTAAATTCGAAGTCGTGCAGACTAGCAAAGCAATAAAAGGCTCAAAAGTGAAAAATTATCAACGATAATTAATACGAAATGCGCTGCTTGTTCACTTTAAGTTAATACTGTTTTTATTTTGTAGCCGTATAAACTGCTATTTAATTTTGGAATAAGACATTAGGCTTAAATGCAGGAGAGAAAGTGTTGAGTTTTTTTCATAGTTGCTACTATCGGCATAGGTAGAGCTAAAACTCTAATACTATAAAAAACGTTAATATAGCCGTATTAAATGTTAATAAAAGTAAAATGCGACCAAATAGCGTTTTAGCACGTTAAATTTTATTTATTAGCAATAACTGTAATTGTTTTTTTATTAAACATTTTTTTACCGCATTTACAGAATAATAGTGAACTTTACATAGCTTTTTTACTTTAACACGGTCTACCACTGTGGCTATTCCAATCCTTATTTAGCAAAAAAATTGCCACTGTTTACTTTAGGGTATGCTATAAACTTTCATAGAAAAAAACGCTGATTTGGTTTAAACTGCGCGCAATTTAAATACTTCAGTCTCCCTTGGAGGGTAGCGCTATTATTAGTACAGCTAACATCACCATGCAATTTGGTGCTAAACCATTATTTGAAAATATCTCAGCTAAATTTGGTGAATCAAACCGCTATGGTTTAATTGGCGCCAATGGCTGTGGTAAATCAACGTTTATGAAGATTCTAAGCGGTGAACTTGAACCATCATCGGGTAATGTAAGCACAGATCCTAATGAGCGTGTTGCTAAACTAAATCAAGATCAGTTCGCTTACGAAGAATACTCTGTGATCGACACTGTAATAATGGGTCACAAAGAACTTTGGGATATAAAACAAGAACGCGATCGTATTTATAGCCTACCAGAGATGAGTGAAGAGGATGGCATGAAGGTAGCCGACCTTGAAACTGAGTTTGCTGAAATGGACGGCTATTCTGCTGAGTCTAAAGCGGGTGAGCTATTACTGGGCGTTGGTATTGCTACTGAACAACATTACGGTCCTATGTCTGAAATCGCACCAGGTTTTAAACTTCGTGTGCTATTAGCGCAAGTATTGTTTTCAGAGCCTGATATCATGTTGCTTGATGAGCCTACCAATAACTTGGATATTTACACAATTAAGTGGTTAGAAGATGTTCTAAATCAACGTGACTGTACTATGATCATCATTTCGCATGACCGTCATTTTTTAAACTCAGTATGTACGCATATGGCCGATATTGACTACGGTGAATTACGTATTTACCCGGGTAACTACGATGAATATATGTTTGCAGCGACCCAAGCTCGCGAGCGTTTATTGAGTGAAAACGCCAAAAAGAAAAGCCAAATAGCTGAACTACAACAGTTTGTATCGCGCTTTTCTGCTAATGCTTCAAAAGCAAAGCAAGCAACTTCACGTGCAAAACGTATTGATAAAATTCAATTAGATGAAGTGAAAGCTTCGTCACGTCAGTCGCCATTTATCCGTTTTGAACAAGAAAAGCAGTTATTCCGTAACGCGCTTGAAATGACCAGCTTATCGCAAGGCTTCGAAGAAACTTTATTTTCAGGTTTAGAAGGCTTAGTTGAGGTAGGTGAACGTATTGCCATTATTGGTGAAAATGGTGTGGGTAAAACAACATTATTAAACACCTTAGCAGGACGCTTAGCACCTAAAAGCGGTGAGTTCAAATGGTCTGAAAATGCTAACATTGGCTATTATGCACAAGATCATGCCGATGAGTTTGAAAAAGACATGAACTTATTTGAGTGGATGGAGCAGTGGCAGCAAGAGGGCGATGACGAGCAAGTTGTTCGCAGCTTCTTAGGTCGTATGTTGTTTTCACAAAACGATATTAAAAAATCTGTAAAAGTTATCTCAGGTGGTGAGCAAGGTCGTATGCTGTTTGGTAAAATCATGATGCATAAACCAAATATCTTATTAATGGATGAGCCGACTAACCACATGGATATGGAATCTATAGAAGCGCTTAACTTAGCACTTGAAGCGTATGAAGGTACCTTGATGTTTGTGTCACACGACCGTCAGTTTGTATCATCAGTTGCTACCCGTATTTGGGAAATTAAAGACGGTAAAATTATCGACTTTAGAGGAAACTACAGCGAATACTTGGCGAGTAAAGAAGCATAACAGCAAGTATTTTCAGCATTTAAAAAAAGCCATGTTTAACATGGCTTTTTTATTGCCTGCTGGTCGCATTACTGCGGTATTTAAGTATATAATACCCGCCATAAAACCGGACATAAGTCCGCTATTTTTAAAATACATTACTGAGGAGTATTTATGACTGTTGGCATTATTATGGGTTCTAAATCAGATTGGCCAACCATGGAACACGCTGCGCTGATGCTAGAAAAATTTGGCATTGCTTATGAAACTAAAGTGGTTTCTGCTCACCGCACTCCTCAATTACTTGCTGATTATGCAAGTTCAGCAAGCGAGCGTGGCATTAAAGTAATTATTGCAGGCGCAGGTGGGGCGGCTCACTTACCGGGTATGGCTGCAGCGTTTACATCATTGCCAGTTTTAGGCGTTCCAGTTAAGTCAAAAGCATTAAATGGTGTTGATTCATTATTGTCTATTTGCCAGATGCCTAAGGGCGTTGCTGTAGGCACATTGGCTATTGGTGAGCCAGGTGCAGCTAATGCTGGTTTATTGGCTGCACAAATATTAGGCTGTCAAAATCCTGAAATTTTCGCCAAAATTGAAGCGTTTCGTAAAGAGCAAACCGACACTATTCTAGCTAACCCAAATCCTGCAGAGTAATAATGACTATATTAATTTTAGGTGCTGGGCAGCTTGCGCGAATGATGAGCCTTGCTGGCGCACCGCTTAATTTAAATGTGATTGCTTATGATGTTGGCAGCCAAAAAATTGTGCACCCGCTAACCAACCAAGTGTATGCAACCACACTTGAGCAAGCTATCAATGATGCAGATGCGATTACCGCTGAGTTTGAGCATATTCCCGATGATGTATTAACGCTTTGCTGCAATAGCAATAAGTTTTATCCAGGTAAACAAGCAATAAAAACCGGTGGTGACCGTTCGCTTGAAAAAGCCTTGTTAGATAAAACCGAAGTAGCTTGTGCACCATACCAACTTATTACTGAAAAAGCGCATCTTGAACAAGCAGCTAAAATATTAGGTAAGCCGTTAGTTATAAAAACCTGCCAAGCTGGGTATGACGGCAAAGGCCAATGGCGTTTAAAATCTGATGATGAAATAGACACTATTTGGGCTGAAATGGCTGACTTTATTGCCTCAGGTACAGAGCATGCACCTCATTCAATTATTGCTGAGAAAATGATCCCGTTTGATCGTGAAGTCTCTATTATTGGCGCGCGGGACAAAGAGGGTAACGTTGCAATTTATCCACTTACAGAAAATCAACATACAAACGGTGTGTTAACCCTTTCACTAGCCGGTAAAGATAATAGTTTAGTAGAGAGCCAAGCAACCTCGGCATTTACACGTATAGCACAAGAACTTGATTATGTAGGTGTATTGGCCATAGAGTTTTTTGATGTACAGGGTACGTTATTAGTTAACGAAATAGCTCCTCGAGTGCATAACTCAGGACACTGGACACAGCAAGGTGCTCACTGCTCGCAATTTGAAAACCATATGCGTGCTGTTGCAGGGTTACCTTTGGGTAATACGCAAATTAAGCAACCTACTGCTATGATCAATGTATTAGGCCAAGCACATATTCCTGCTGATGTTTTAAAAACGGCGGATGTAACCAGTCACTGGTATGGTAAAGGCGTTAAGCCCGGTCGTAAAATGGGGCATATTAATGTTTCGGGTGAGAGTTTACAGCAATTAGGTAACCGCCTAGCTGAACTTACATCATGCTTGCCAGAGCAGGATTACCCAGGCGTATTAGCTACTAGCAAATCGCTATTATAAGTTAAAAAATCAAGCGGTAAGTTGAATTCAATTTATCGCTTTACCTTCTAAAGGTTTCTTTTCAATGATCCACCCAAAGTTTCGTACTATTGTGTTCGCTTTTTTTATGGCACTTTTCATGTCAGGCTTTATGTCGTTTGTTATTTCAATTTTTAATGTAGGAATGGTCGAAAATATTGTAGCTATATGGCTTAAAGCCTGGTTATTTGCCTTTTGCATTGCTTTTCCTACAGTTATATTTGTTGCTCCCGTCGTACATAAACTGACAAATAAACTTATTCGGCCTTAAAGTGATGACTATCACTAAATTGCATAAGCCAATATTTATACTCTTACTCGCTTTGTGTATGACTCCTTTTTTAGGTGCTGGAAGTGCATTGGTTTTAGGCGCTATATTTGCTATTACCTTAGGCAACCCGTTTAGTGAGCTTTCTCAACAGGCCAGTAAAGTGATGCTTAAGCTTGCCGTTGTGGGCTTAGGCTTTGCTGTTGATTTTAATGAAGTAATTGAGGTAGGACGCAGCTCTTTAGTATTAACAATTGTTAGTATTACTGCCATAATCGGGTTTGGAGAGATTTTAACCCAAGTTTTTAAGCTTAATCGTAATACAGGCGTGCTAATTTCATTTGGTACCGCTATTTGCGGTGGCAGCGCCATTGCCGCTATGGCACCGGTTATAAAAGCTAAAGATCACGAAGTCGCTGTTGCCTTAGGGATTGTATTTTTACTTAATGGCGTGGGATTATTATTATTTCCCGCAATTGGGCATTATTTTGAGTTAACCCAACAGCAATTTGGTTTGTGGGCCGCATTAGCCATTCACGATACTAGCAGCGTAGTAGGGGCATCGGCTACTTATGGTGCTGTGGCACTGAGTATTGCCACTACGGTAAAATTGACCCGTGCGATGTGGATCATTCCTTATACAGCGGTTGCGGGAGTGTTCATGCGCTCTGATGAAAAGGCAAGTATTCCTTTATTTATTGTGGGCTTTTTATTAGCCGCATTAATAAATACTTATATGCCGTCGTTTTCATCGACATGGGAACTTATTAATAGTGCAGCTAAGCAATTATTAGTGGTTACACTGTTTTTAATTGGCAGTGGTTTGTCACTATCGGTTCTTAAGCAAGCAGGTATAAAGCCATTTTTGATGGCAATTACTTTGTGGGTTATAGTCAGCAGCACAATTTTATTATTAATTATAGATGGATTCATATAATGAAACGTAATCTTAGTATTACAGCAATCAGTAGTGTGTTATTTGCTGTTTTTTCTAGCAGCCCTGTATTGGCTGAATCGCTACGCGTAGCAACCTTTAATGTCAGTATGGATGCCACTAATTACACCGCTAGAAATGAACAAGTAAAAAGTGATGCACTGGTAAATGCACTGCGTTCAAACCACCAGCAAATTAAAAATATTGCTGAAATAATCCAGCGCGTCCGCCCAGATGTAGTACTACTCAATGAGTTTGACTACATTCCAAAAGAGCAAGGTATCGAGTATTTTAAAAGCCATTATTTAAATGTAGGGCAAAATAATCAAGCAGCAATTGATTACCCATACGTTTACATTGCCCCCGTTAATACCGGCTTAGCAACTGAGTTTGACTTAGACAATAACGGCAAAAAAACTGGGGTAATGGGTGATGCACAGGGCTTTGGTTTTTTTGAAGGCCATTACGCAATGGCGTTTTTATCTCGCTACCCGATTGATTTTGACAACATCAGAACCCTGCAAACCTTTAAGCACAAAGATTTACCTAATGTACAAATGCCGGTTGACCCAAAAACTAATACCAATTGGTATAACGATGAAGAGTGGAATACTTTACGTTTAAGCTCTAAATCTTTTTGGGACATACCCGTAAAAGTAAACGATAAAGTAGTCCATATGCTAGCGTCGCACCCAACACCACCTGTGTTTGATGGCGAAGAAGACAGAAACGGTATTCGTAACCATGATGAAATTAGGCTTATTGCCGATTACGTTAATAACGAAAGTTACCTTTATGATGATAATGGTAAAAAGGGTGGGCTTGCAGCAAAGTCGCGATTTGTGATTTTAGGTGATCTAAATGCCGCACCTGAAGGTGATAAAAAGCGTACTAATACTACAGATCAAATACTTAAAAGCCCATTGATTAACGCCGGTTTTATTCCAACCAGTGAGGGCGCAAAAGAGCAATACCCGCAAGCTTATGCTAAAAACTATACCGCTAATTGGCAAGCACGCGTTGATTACGTACTCCCTTCAAATTATGGCTTAACCATAAAAGATGGTGGAGTTTTTTGGCCGAAAAAACAAAGCGAATTATATCGTTTAATTAAAGATAGAAATGCATCAAGCGACCACCGATTAGTCTGGCTTGATTTAACGGTTGAATAAACGGGTTACTCACCCCGATATCAGCGTTGTTTATCTTAAATAATTGCAATTATAAAGGTGCTTCTGCTTAAATATGGTTAATTATAATAACCGTCAAGAAGCACTATGATTTTTAAATTCTCATCTTCTAAAACACTTGTTGCAATCGCTGTTGCATCAAGTGTTATGTTAGCGGGTTGTACAGCAACCGCTACAACTTCTACTGACTCATCTATTCAAACAAATACCACCGTTGCTAGTGTTGTAAACACGCCCGCAGATTTGGGCGAATCAAAAATTACCCTTGAACAAGCGATGGCTCACCCTGATTGGATTGGACGCCAACCGCAAAGCGCTTTTTGGAGTGCAGATTCAAGTACCATCATTTACGCGCGTAAGCAGCAAGGTAGTGAGCTAAGAGATTTATTCGCTCAAGCTGTAAACTCACAAACAGCAGAGCAAGTGGCACTAGAAAAATTACACAGTGTTGGTTCAAGTAAAGCTGTTTTTTCAAACGATAAATCACTTCAAGCTTATGTGTTTGAGGGTAATGTATTTATCAAAAACGTAAGATCAGGCGCAATTAAACAAATTACGCAAAGTTCTGCGACAGAGTCAAAACCACAATTTTTAAACGACGGTAACTTAGCGTATCGTCAGGGTAATATCTTTTTTAAAGTAGATTTAACCACAGGTTTAACTCGTGAAATTGCCAACTTAAAACTGGCTGATAAACCACAAGGCGTAAAAGAACCATCAACTTATATCGCCAAAGAGCAACATAAGCTTATTGATTACATTGCACTACAGCACAAAAATAAACAAGACAAGCATGCACGTAAAGAGCAAGTAAAAGCTAATAACAGCTCAATTGCTAATACCTATTATTATTTAGGCGATGGCAACACGGTTGATGAAGCCGAGCTTTCTCCAAACGGTGATGCATTAATTGTTGTAGTACAAGAAAAAAGTTCATGGCGTGGTGAAGGCGATATTATGCCTAATTACATTACTGATGATGCGACGATAGAGCCTAAAAAAGTTCGTCGTCGCGTAGCTGATTCTAAAGAGCAAACCTCAGAGCTTGTTTATATTAACCTTGCAGATCAAAGCCAAACCACATTAGGGTTTAACACCTTACCTGGTTTTGATGAAGATGTACTTGCTGAGGTTAAAAAAGAAAACTTCGCCCGTGAAGGTAAAACCTATAAATCTAAAAAACAACCTCGTGGTATAAACGTTATTTCAGATTGGGGTTGGAATCAATCACCGATCAGCTGGAACGATGATGGTAGCCAAGTAGCGATTATGCTTGAAGCATGGGATAACAAAGATCGTTGGTTAGCTACTGTAGATTTTGAAAATAACAAACTTGTTTCTCAACATCGACTACATGACGACGCATGGATTGCGTATGCGTTTAACGACTTTGGTTGGTTAAATGATTCCAATACTCTGTATTATTTATCAGAAGAGTCGGGCTATAGTCAGCTTTATAAAAAGCCACTTGATGGTAAAGCCACTGCGCTTACCATGGGTAAATTTGAAGTATCTAATTTAACCCTTACTGATGACAATAGCGCTATTTACTATAAAGCGAATATTGAGCATCCAGGCCTTTACGAAATATACCGCGTTAATCTACAAACAGGTGATAGCGAGCAAGTAACAGACTTAAACGGCATGACGGATTACACCTTAAGCCCTGATCAGTCTAAGTTATTATTAAAACACTCTAAAATTACCATGCCGACTGAACTTTATGTGGCTGAGGCTAAAGCAAACACAACCGCAACTCGTTTAACAAACACGGTATCTGACGCGTTTTTAGCTAAAAAACTAACGGCACCTAAAATTGTTGCTGTACCTTCAAGCCATACAGAACAGCCAATATACGCCAAAGTTTATTACCCAGCGGATTACCAAGAAGGTGAAACAGGTAAAAACCGTAAAGCGGTTATTTTTAACCATGGTGCCGGTTATCTGCAAAATTCACACATGGGTTGGTCTGGTTACTTTCGCGAATTTATGTTCCATTCATTACTTGCCGATGAAGGTTACGTAGTGATGGATATGGATTACCGAGCATCAAAGGGGTATGGCCGAGATTGGCGTACTGCTATTTATCGTCAAATGGGAACACCTGAAACACAAGATTTAGCTGATGGCGTAAAATGGATGGCCGAAAATGCCAACGTTGATACCCAAGCGGTTGGTACTTACGGTGGTTCATACGGCGGATTTATGACCTTCATGGCGTTATTTACCGCGCCAGACTTGTTTCAATCAGGTGCTGCGCTTCGCCCTGTGACTGATTGGGCACATTATAATACAGGCTATACTTCTAACATTTTGAATCACCCAGATGTTGACCCAATTGCTTATGAGCGTAGTTCACCTATTTACTATGCAGAAGGGCTTAAAAAGCATTTATTAATAAATGCTCCGATGGTTGATGATAATGTATTTTTTCAAGATTCAGTTCGTTTAGTACAGCGTTTAATCGAACTTGAGAAAGAAAACTTTGAAACAGCAATCTTTCCAGTAGAGCCGCATGGTTTTGTGCAGCCTTCGAGCTGGTTAGATGAATACCGTCGAATTTATAAGCTGTTTAAAGAAACACTATAAATAGCGGTAAGTTAATAAAAAAACGCCACAATGTGGCGTTTTTTTATTCTTTATTTTTGCTGATGAATTTAATAATTAAAGGAACGCCCAACAATGCGCCGCCAATCGCGCCAATTAAATGTGCATCAACAGCCACCGTTGAGTTGATCAATGCGCCTATATCAGCACTAGGGCCATTTATTTGTTCAGCGATTAGCTTTACCCACACACCAATAAACAACACATAACCTGATTTAAGTCCAACAGTGATATCTTTTATGGCTCCCCAAATGATCACGCCATGCAAAACTGCACTAAGCCCTGTGTAAATTGTAATTGTGGGGCAAAACCAAAAAACACCTAAGCCACTCCAAACTGCTAATGTGGCAATATTAAAACTATATCTGCTTGGGGATGTGTACTCACCATGCAATAACCAAATAAGCGCTATACCAGCGCAATTCAGACCTAAGTGTGCCCAATTGGCATGTACAAACTGGCTGGTAAACAAACGCCACACTTGGCCTTGTTCAATCAGTTGACGATTAAATTCAAGTTCGTCATTCATACCCAGCCATGCTAAGAGCGAACTTAATACAATTAAACATAAGGGAGGGAAAATATAGCGCGGCTGAAGAGGTAAATTAAGCATTTAGGGATCATTCTTATATTTATTTTTGCATATTGTGCCTGTTTAACTTTAAGATGCCAATTATCTTCCATGCAATTTAAGTTTATTAAGTGATTATGAATTTTAAGCTCAACTGTTTATTCGCACTGACTCTAAGTGCCTTGTCTTTTCCTTTGTTTGCACAAAACGCTAGCACAATTGAAACACGTGAACCTGAAGCGGCCACAGGTGTTGTACATAAGCAATTAGTGGCTGGCGATAAGTACATGGTAGCCGCCGCTAATCCGTATGCTTCACAAGCAGGTAAAGCCATATTAGCGCAAGGCGGCAGTGCGGTTGATGCCGCTATTGCCACCCAATTAGTACTTACATTAGTTGAGCCGCAATCATCAGGTATTGGCGGTGGTACCTTTATGATGTATTACAATAAAGCTAATAATAAACTCACCAGCTTTGATGGCCGTGAAACCGCGCCGAGTAATGCCGATGAAAACCTGTTTTTAAATAAACACGGCAACGCAGTAAAATGGATTGAAGCGGTTGTAGGTGGCCGCTCTGTAGGCGTACCCGGTATTTTACATGCATTTGCCAGCGCCCATAAACAGTACGGTACCTTACCTTGGCCTAGCTTATTTAAACCTGCGATTAAACTTGCTGAGCAAGGGTTTGAAGTATCGCCTCGGTTACATGGTTTACTGGTTAGACAATTAAACCCAGGCGTAATGAGTATGCCAGTGATTAATGAGTATTTTTTCCCTAATGGCAAAGTAATTGAAGTCGGCAGTATTAAAAAAAATCAGCCATTAGCTAATTTATATAAAGACATTGCTTCTAAGGGAATAGATGCGTTTTATAAAGGCGATAATGCCAAAGCTATGGTAAAAGCAGTACAGCAGTCAAAAATTGCGCCTGGTAAATTATCTGAGCAAGATCTTGCTAATTACAGCAGTAAAGAGCGTGCACCCGTTTGTATAAAATACCGAGTTTATAATGTGTGCTCGATGGCGCCGCCTAGTAGTGGCGGTATCTCAGTACTACAAATTTTAGGCTTGCTTGAACACAAAAACATGGCAAATATTAAAGCCAATAGTGCCGAGGCAATTCATTACTTTAGCCAAGCGTCACGTATTGCGTTTGCCGATCGTAATAAATACATTGGCGATCCTGACTTTACCCAAGTACCTACTCAAGAGTTATTAAATAAAGACTACATTGCCACCCGCGCAAAATTAATTACTGAAAAAGATCAAAAAGCATTGCCAGGCAACCCTGTTGATCACTTAAGCTATGCAAATGATGATTCTTTTGAATTGCCGTCTACCTCGCATGTATCAATTGTGGATAGCAAAGGCAATGCTGTTTCAATGACCAGCTCTATTGAAATGGCGTTTGGCTCAACAGTGATGGTGAATGGTTATATTTTAAACAATCAGCTGACTGATTTTTCACTTTCACCACGTAAAAATGGCAAATTGGTGGCTAACAGGGTCGAAGCACATAAACGTCCGCGCAGCTCAATGTCTCCGGTGATGGTTTTTAACCAAGATGGAAGCTTACGTTTAGTGGTGGGCTCTCCTGGTGGGAGTCGTATTATTGATTATGTAGCGCAAGTTGTTATTGGCGTTTTAGATTGGGATTTAAATGCACAACAAGCCATTAATTTACCGCGTACAACTAATCGTAATGATTATACTAGCCTTGAAAAAGGCACTGAACTTGAAGCGCTTGTACCTAAGCTTAAAAAGCGCGGCCATGATGTACGTGTTATTGACTTAAACTCAGGGCTGCATGCGGTAGAAGTTAAAAACAACCGCTTGTATGGCGCCGCCGATCCGCGCAGAGAAGGGATGGCGTTATCTGATTTAAGTAATAATAAAGCCTCATTTAAATTTTAAAACATGTATAATAAACAGCAGGTTTGCTGCCTGCTGTTTTAAATATAACAGCTTAATAGTTAATAACTATTTGATTGAAAATAGCATGTTAACTAACGTAAAAAATTAGCAAATCTAAAAAATAGCCGTCAATATTGTTGCCATTAAAAAAGAAATCGTTTGTTTAATATGCGTTTAATTTTTAAATCCACAATCGGCAGCTAACATATTCACCAAATATGAGAGGCTTTATACTAAAGTAGCGCTTGTATTTGAACATTTTCAATGGTCTGACAAGCTTAAATGTCATTGCAATTTAGCCTTTAACAATGATAATGGCAGATCATTATTTAAGATTCAGTAAAGCTTGGAAATATGACTACAAATACCGACCCTAATTATCTTTATATTCCTTATTCTGGCCCAGGCCTGATTGAAACCCCATTATTGAATAAAGGAAGTGCTTTTAGCCAAAAAGAACGTGAAAACTTTAATCTTGCAGGTTTACTTCCTCCTCGTTACGAAACGATAGAAGAACAAGTTGAGCGTTGTTACCAACAGTACTCAAGTTTTAATGACAATTTAAATAAGCACATTTATTTACGCGCTATTCAAGACAATAACGAAACGCTTTACTATCGTTTAGTGCGTGATCATATTGAAGAAATGATGCCTATTATTTACACCCCAACGGTGGGTGATGCCTGTGAGAAGTTTTCTGATATTTACCGCAGTGCACGTGGTTTGTTTATTTCCTATGAAGATCGTTTCCAAATCGACGATATTTTACGTAATGCCACTAAAGGCAAAGTTAAAGTTATCGTGGTTACCGATGGCGAGCGTATTTTAGGCTTGGGCGACCAAGGTATTGGCGGTATGGGTATTCCAATTGGTAAGCTTTCTTTGTATACCGCGTGTGGTGGTATTAGCCCAGCATATACATTACCGGTTATGCTTGATGTAGGTACCAATAACGAAAAACTGTTAAACGACCCTATGTACATGGGTGCTCGTCACAAGCGTATTGCGCAAGATGAATACGATGAGTTTTTAGATTTATTCATTAAAGCGGTTAAGCGTCGTTGGCCAAGCGTGTTACTGCAATTTGAAGATTTTGCACAACCAAATGCTATGCCATTATTAAAGCGTTACCGTAATGAGATTTGTAGCTTTAATGATGACATTCAAGGCACTGCATCGGTTACTGTGGGTTCATTATTAGCAGCGTGTCGTGTTAAAGGCGCTAAACTTTCGACTCAAAAAGTTGTGTTTGTAGGCGCAGGATCTGCAGGCTGTGGTATTGCTGAACAAATTGTTAGCACTATGGTGGCCGAAGGTATCAGTGAAGCACAAGCTCGCAGCCAAGTATTTATGGTTGACCGTTTTGGTTTATTAACTGATGGCATGGAAGGCTTACGCGACTTCCAACAAATGTTAGCGCAACCAACGAGCTGCCTAGCCGATTGGACTTACAGCGGCGAATACGCGTCATTATTAGATGTAATGCACTGTGCAGAACCAGATATTTTAATTGGTGTATCAGGTCAACCGGGCTTATTCACTGAGCAAGTTATTCGCGCTATGCACGCAAACTGTGAAGCACCTATTATTTTCCCGTTAAGTAATCCATCTAAACAGGTAGAAGCTTACCCAGAAGATGTTATTAAATGGACTGATGGTAAAGCGATTGTAGCTACAGGTAGTCCATTTGAGCCTGTTGTTTATAACGGCGTTACTTACCCAATTCCTCAATGTAATAACAGCTACATTTTCCCAGGTATTGGCTTAGGTGTAATTGCTGCTAAAGCAACGCGTATTACCGATGCAATGCTAATTATGTCGAGTGAAATGTTGGCAGAGTCATCACCATTAGCTAATACGGGCAAAGGTAGCTTACTACCTGCGTTAACAGAAATTGAAACGCTTAGTAAACGCATTGCATTTGCCGTCGCTAAAAAAGCAATTGAAGAGGGCGTTGCTCTTGAGATTTCAGATGATGCTCTGTGGGCAGCCATCGACAGAAACTACTGGTTACCGAAGTATCGTAACTACAAGCGTTGCAGCATTTAATGCTTCATTACTAAAAAACAGGCTTTTGCCTGTTTTTTTATGCTTGTTCATCTGCAATTAACCACATAAGGTGTTAACTAAGGCAATCAATTTAAAAGGATAGAACTATGAAAACACTTTCGATTTTAACGGCTGCTTTGCTAAGCACGTCAGCCTATGCAACTAATGCCCCTGAAGAGCCTCATATCTATGTAAAAGGTGAAGCATCGGTAACGACTATGCCAGATCATGTTTTATTAACAGTGGGTATTACGGAAATAGATAAAAACTTAATTGCCGCAAAAAAACAAACTGATACGACGATGGCCAGTGCAATTAGTTTAGTAAAAAAACTAGGCGTAGCTGATGCAGATATTAATGCTGGTCAAATCTCAATCTATCGTGATAATCAATATAACCGCGAAACAGGTAAGCAAGAGTTTACCGGGTTTAAAGTATCCAGAACGCTTACAATTAAACTCTCTGCGATTAATAAATACCCTGAGCTTTTACAAAGTTTAGTTAATAACGGTATTAATGAAATTAGACAGACGCAGTTTTTAGCGAGCAACTATGATGAGCTGCACAAAAAAGCACAAAAATTAGCTATTAAACAAGCTAAAGCAGCGGCAAAAGAGTTAACTGATGATTTTGATGTTGAATTGAAAGGCTTATATAGTGCGTCTTTAAGTCCGCTTGATATGCCATCAGTACCTTACATGCGCAGTGAAAAAGTAATGATGGCTGATGGTGCACCGAGTAACTATGTACCCGATGCATATCATGCTGGTGAAATTACAATAAGCGCATCAAGTTACGCAATTTATTATATTGATTAAGCTTTTATAGGTGGGTGGCGCTCAAATCGTGCCACCAACTGCTTTCCTTGTGACTCACTAATACGCACAATGGCATACAGCATATTACTAATCTCTTGACGATCGTATTCGTTAACTATGTGCTGATTAATATCATCAACAATGGCATTTAAATAATTAAACACACTGTTTCGTGCATCCACATTCTCATTAGCAATAAATAAAATATTTTTAAATGCTTCAATAACGTTAGTCATTACATAGGCATCGGCTTTTGCATAATTGCGTAAAGGGGTGAAGTTATCATGAAGCAGTTCATCAAAACTGGTTTCATGAAAGTACAACAATGGTTGCTCATCTTTTTCATAGCATGAATAATTTATTGCATTAATCTTTAGTCGTTCTATTAATAATATACTGAGCATATCAATAGATTTAACGGCAGTACCCGGATCGTTTATTCCTGGGCTCATAGCTTTTACGGCAATTTCTGATATTTGTGTTAACCCATAGCGGTAATGGTCGCTAATGTATTCTTCTATATAAAAAATAAAACAGTCTAAAATTTTCTCAATTAACTCTTCGTTCTCAGATATGTCCTTATTACACTTTAAAAACGGGTAACCTTTAACTGTAAAATAACCTTGCTTAACCGTAATAAACAGCTCAATATTTTCATCTGCTAGTAGGGCACATAATTTATTAGAATGAACCCCTTTGTAGTAACCCTCGGTTGTACTGTTTATTGAATGCCAGTTTGAAAACTCGGGAAAGTTATTAACGGGGTTTTCGTCTTGCATATTGATAATGTCTTGAATTTCTTTTTTTGTTTGCCTAAACAAGCCATTTAATACGTTATCTACTTGTATTGCTTTTGAAATAGAATGAATAAAAAATACAAATAATCCTAAAGATATTAACCCAAAAACAAGCGCAAACAATACGCCAAGTGAGGGAATCGCGGTATTACCATTATCGAGTTTGTTGATATTTATCAGCATTATTATTGAATAAATAATACTACCCAAATAAAACCCTAATACCATTTGGTGTGATTTACGGGTAATGAGCCCAGGAACAACTCGGGGGGATAAGCTAGCACTGGCTGAATTTAATACCACCATCACCATAGAAAAACTAAATACGGTTAACGAAATAATGCTGCCAGCGAGGGTGCTTAAAATGGTACGTGCGTTTTCTGCGCTATCAACTAATATAAATGAAATTAGTGATTTAAGTTTTTCGATGGGGGCTAAGTACTCGACTGACATTGTCAGTACGGCAAAAAATAAAAAAGCAACAGATAATAATGAGGGATAAAACCCAATACTGTTAATTATTTCGCGGTAGCTATTGGTTATTTTTGTTCTTAAATACATATTATCCTTACTTATTACGATACCAATCTATAAATCACTCTAGCATATTTGATACTAAAGTAAGTGATTTTACAGCTTAAGTTATGTGTTATTATTGCTTAAAAATTAAATGGAAAAATACTGTGATTATATCGAGTTATGCGGCTTTACTGGCACTATATTATATTTACCTGAGTATTAATGTTGTAAAAATACGCAAGGCTGAAGGCATTTCACTGGGTAATGGAAGCCATCCTGAGCTTGAACGTGCAACTCGAGCTCATGGGAATTTTATTGAGTATGTACCAATTAGCCTAATTTTACTGTTTTTATTAGAGTATCAAGGCTTAGCAAGTCATTATATGCATGCACTTGGCGGTTTGCTATTTATAAGCCGTGCACTTCATGGCTCAGCTATTAGTACTAACAATTTAAAAGCACGTGTATTAAGTATGATGATGACTTTTGCTATTCTTTTTGTAAGTTCCTTAATTTTATTGTTAAGTCGATAAATAAAGATGCGATCCGCTATTGTTTTTATAAACTTATGTTTTGCCACTTCGTTGGCGTCATTTGTATGGGCAATAGAAAATGACAATAGCAATCAAAGTATTGATGGTTTAAATTATGTTTATCCAAAAACGATGCGAGTTGGTGAAGATGAAATTCTTTATCCGCTAGTTTTATTGAGAACGGCCTTACAATACAGCGGCGCAAAATATACATTAAAAGCATCGAGTATTTCTATGCCTCAAAGCCGCTCATTAAAACAAATTATACATAATGATGAAGTCAACGTTGCATGGACCATGACTTCACAGCAGCGAGAAAAAGAGCTATTGCCCGTAAGAGTGCCTATTTTTAAAGGTTTATACGGGTGGCGTTTACTTGTCACTACACAGAATAAACAAAAACAATTATCAAGCTTAAAAAAAATTGATGACTTTAAAGGTATCCACTTTATTCAAGGTCACGACTGGCCAGATACTCAAGTTTTATTAGATAGTGGATTAACGGTATCAACATCAATTGAATACAGCTCATTATTTAATATGTTAATAAAAGGCAGAGGAGATGTATTTCCTCGATCGTTGCTTGAGGTTGAAACGGAGCTAAATACCTTTAAAGGTGATGCAAAACTTACAACTCTTCCTCAGTTAATACTGCAATACCCAAGTGCAATTTACTTCTTTTTTAGTAAAGATACGCCCGAGTTGGCCTATGCAGTTGAAAATGGCTTAGCGGTCATGCGTAAAAATGGCGAGTTTGACCGCTTATTTAATGCGTATCATCGCAGTGCCATTGAGCACGCAGATATCAAAAATAAGATTATTATTAGATTAGAAAACAAAAACCTACCCTTACTAACACCACTTGATAATACTTCACTTTGGTTTTCAGAAAAAGACATGTAAAACCCCATGAAACAAAAAATATTTATTATTGGCTTACCGCGAACCGGTACCACCAGTGTATGTAATGCATTTTTACATTTTGGTATACCAACTGCTCATACTGCATACACTACCGCCTGTTTTGATAATGCGGTCGCAATTGCAGACACCCCCATATTTAACGATTTTAAAGTATTAGATAAATACTATCCTGGCGCAAAATTTATATATTTAGAGCGAGAGCTTACTACATGGATACCATCAATAAGACAGCTTTTACAGCGAATGCACACTAATTTAATCCGTACAGATGGTGGCTTTAACATTCATTTAAAGCGCTGTTATTTAAATACATTTAAAGACTTTTCACTAGAGAATATAAATAACGATCAGTATTTAACTGATTGTTATAACGTACACATTAATAATGCTAAGGCTTATTTTAGTAATCGAGAACATGATTTTTTAGCGATAGATATTGCCAACCCTAACAGTTTTAGTCAGCTTTGTGATTTTTTAAGTATTACCTCTGAGTTAAATGGCTTTGAAAAAATGAATATGGGGGGTAAGGTCACCGCGTGGAATGATATAAAACATCCATTAAAAATTGAATCGACAGCGAAAGGGCGGATAGATAAATTTTTACCTTATGAGAGACAAATTTAAACCGCGAGCAAAGATTTTTATTTTTAAATACGCTAAAATCCACGCATTATTTTATAAGTTGTATCCATATGTTTGAATTAAAATACCACACGCCATTTGAATGGACCGAAGTTGTTTTAGCCGACTTTGAAACTTTTTTACAAGACCACGCTGCTGCTGAAAAAAAAGCATCGGGCATGGCTATGTCTATGCTTTCACATTACCCTGATAAGCGTAAATTAGTTAAAGCCATGACTGACTTAGCCTTAGAAGAGTTAATTCATTTCAAGCAAGTGCTGAAATTACTCATTGAGCGTGATACTAATTTAGGTGACGATAAAAAAGACCCTTACATTAAACAAATTCGCGCACACTTTAGACATGGACGCGATGGATTTTTAATGGATAGGCTACTCGTTGGCGGTGTAATTGAGGCGAGGGGACACGAACGTTTTTCTTTAGTTGCCGAAGCCTTACCAGAAGGAAAAGAAAAAGATTTTTATGTTGCGATAGCCAAGTCTGAAGAAAAACATAAAAACCTATTTGTTGAACTTGCTTACGAATACTTTGATAAACAAGAAGTTGATGATCGTTTAGAAGAGTTATTAATAATAGAAGCAGAAATTTGTAAAAATATACCATTTACTGCTGCTCTACATTAATACCTAACCACGGCATGTTGACATCAAGTTAGCATGCCAATATAAGTACTTCCCTCTATTGTTATGAAAAATATTGTTTACTAACGCATAACTAGATCAACTTAACTGCACTTAGTTAACACTGCCTAACAATAAACAACTATTATCATTTTAATGTATAGCTTGCTTTAAGGACGTGAACCGATGCAACCAATTAATCATATTGCCGTGCTTACCTCTGGAGGTGATGCTCCAGGGATGAACACCGCTTTATTTGCCATCGTAAAAACCGCTCAACAACAAGGCATAAAAGTGTCAGGAGTTCGAAAAGGATATGAGGGTTTAATTGATAATGATTTAGTGACACTTGATTGCAAAAACCTGCAACAAAGTATGCACTTGGGTGGTACCGTTTTAAAAACCGCACGCAGTGAAAGATTTAGAACGGAGGCAGGTAGACAGCAAGCTTTAGCTACAATTGAACATAATAATATTGATGCCTTAATTGTCATAGGTGGCGATGGTTCTTTTAGAGGCTGTTTATGGTTATCACACATAACCAATATCCCTTATATTGGCATTCCCGGCACCATAGATAACGATATTGCAGGCACAGACTACACTTTAGGATTTGATACAGCAGTAAACACATCAATGCAATGTATTGATAATATTAGAGATACAGCAGAATCTCATAATAGGGTGTTTGTTATTGAAGTTATGGGGCGTGATTCCGGATATATTGGCACTTATGCCGGTTTAACCTCTGGTGCCGATTCAGTATTGATCCCTGAAAATGATAAAGATATCGATGATTTATTGCTAAAGATTAGTGATTATCATAGCGAACACGCATTTATCGTTGTGGTGTCTGAGGGCGATGAAAATGGTGTTGAATATGTATGTGAAAAAATAACTGCCGTAAATCCAAGCATTGATTTACGTGTAACTAAGCTAGGGCACTTGCAGCGCGGCGGAAACCCATCGGCTGCGGATCGTATGTTGGCCATTAGACTGGGTGTACAATGTGTTAAGGCTTTATGTGCTGGAGAAAGCGCTAAAATGGTGGGTATTTTAAATAACACAGTTTCAAATACTCCTATGCAAGATGTTGTAAAACAAGATGTTATAAATGAAGAGCTGCAAGGGCTGTTATCTGTATTTTGCCGCTAACGATTAATTAAATAGGAATAATGAACAATGCGAGATAATAAAAATTATAAAATGATAATTATTAAAGGTATTACAATAAGTTTTTTATTAGCCGATTCAACAGTCGTATTGGCCAAAGATGATTGTGCAGATTTAACGGGATGTGCGAAAAAGCCTGTGAAGTTAACCTCGAGTTATTAGCTTCAAAACACCAAGGTAATTCACACAAAGTTGCAGGTCTTAATAAAGCACTTAATAACATAAACGCATATTGTACCAATGATGGATTAAAAGCAGAGTTACAACAAAAAATAGATGATACAAATTCAGAAATTGAAGAATATAAAAATCGATCTTAAAAAAGCTAAGCGCCAAGGTAAGCATGGCAAAGTTGAAAAGTATCAGCAAAAGCTAAACGACGAAACTAAACAGCTTAAGCAATTAATTGATGAGCTAAATAGTTTGGTTGATTAAAATGTCATTACAGAGTTTTTATATTTAATAAAGTAGAGCATTTTATTGAATATAAATATTATGCGATAAAAGGGCTAAAATACCGTGTTTATAAGTGACGTAATTGCCGATAGTTAGTTTGATTAAGTACACTTTCATCTAATTTAACATAATATAAATTATAGGTAGTGGTATTTAAGTGCATGTGTGGCGCTCTATTTTAATAACTTCAAGCTCGCTAAGTCCAATACTAGACGGTATCGGACATTAAGTGCATTTAAACGACTATTACGGTAATTCATAGTTATCACCTTGAGGTTCCTTAATGCTTAGCTTAATATTAAATCACAAGCCGTAAAAAATGTTGAAGTATTCATATGGAATTTGTACGCCCACTCGAACCAATTTTAATTATTGATGATGTTAAACAAATCCGTGCTGACTTAAGCCAAGTGCTAGCCGGCTTAGGTTTTGATGACATTATTGAGTGTGATAATTTTGATTGTGCTAAACCCTTACTTAGCGAAAAATCACCCAACGTTATATTTTTAGATGTTGATTTACCTGATTCTGAAAGCATCGAAATTTTAGAGTCGATCAATAACGAGCACCCATATGCTCATGTGGTTATGTGCTCAGGCCATAATAGTTTCGAGACCGTACAAAATACTTGGGAACTTGGCGCAAAAGAATTTATAGCCAAGCCTTTCAACGCGCAAAAAGTTGATGCCGTAATGAAACGTTTAGAACTGATAGATTGAAGGACATTATGCAGCACCTAGTTACCACTATTATTGATGACCTATCTACCGTTATATTTGGCAAGCAACAACAAATAAAATTAGCATTAACCTGTTTGTTTAGTGAAGGTCATTTACTAATTGAAGACTTACCAGGTATGGGTAAAACCACTTTATCGCATGCATTAGCTGCTGTTTTGGGCTTATCGTATCAGCGTATTCAATTTACTAGCGATTTATTACCCGCTGATATTATTGGTACCAATATTTTTAATAATAAAGAACACAGTTTTTCATTTCATAAAGGCCCAATATTTAGCCAAGTAGTACTTGCTGATGAAATAAATCGTGCGGGACCTAAAACCCAAAGTGCTTTATTAGAAGCCATGGAAGAACAACAAGTGACCGTAGATGGAGAAAAGTATCCGCTCCCTACTCCGTTTTTTGTTATTGCTACTCAAAACCCTTTATATCAAGCAGGAACTTATCCGCTGCCAGAATCGCAATTAGATCGTTTTTTAATGCGTATAAGCTTAGGCTTTCCACCTAAAAACGCTGAAAAAAGATTACTATTAAACAATCAAAAGCGCGCTTACTCCCAATTACCACAGCGAATTAACCAGCAACAACTTAAACAAATACAAGAATCTATAGCTAATATTACGCTAAGCGCTCCGGTTATTGATTATATAATTGAATTAGTGACTTACACACGAGAGGCTCAATCGTTAGCTGCTTCGCTTTCACCAAGAGCCAGTATGGCGCTGGCAAAATCTGCAAGGGCATGGGCCTATATTGAAGGTCGAGACTTTGTTCTACCTGAAGATGTACAAGCGGTATTTTCTAGTGTGTGCCAGCATCGATTAGGTTTGCATAGTGAGTCTGGCAAAAACCAAATTGCAGACATTTTAAAACATGTTTTAGTGCCCGTTTAGATCAATGGGTATTTTAAAATTAAAACGCCCTACTTTTATTCATGCTATAAAAAGTACAATTTTAACGACTTTATTAAAAAATAAGCACAAAAAAAATAGCATCACTTTAACGCATAATACTATTTATGTTTTGCCTTCCACACTGGGTGTATATTTTACGATTGTTGCACTATTAAATTTTGTAATGGGAATTAATTATCAAAATAATTTAATACTGTTTATGGCGTATTTAATGTTTGTGATTATTATTTTTGCCTTGTTGTTAGGTTATAGCAACGCAAAAGGCTTAACTGTCAGCTTTAAGAATACTATTGAGAGTTATGCGCCACAGCAACCTCAGTTAGTGTGGCAAATAAAATCAAACGACACATGTCAGTCAATCACCTTAAGTTATCCCAATAATTTAGAACAAGACTGCTATATAGAGAGTGTTAAAGCCGATACCATACAATGCCAGTTACCATTGCCTTATTTAAAGCGCGGACTCTATTTACTAAAGCCAATAAAAATTGCCAGTAATTATCCATTTGGTTTGGTGAGTGTATGGAGCTATATTCAACCAGATCATACCGTTTATGTTTACCCTTCAATTATTAAAACACCAAATTACAAACAGTTAAGTCAAATAACTGCTAATGATGATGGTAATGAAAAGCACCAAGGCGATGATGAGTTTGAAAGTTTAATTACTCATTTGCCAGAAATGGGGTTGCAGCGAATTTCGTGGAAACACTACGCAAAAACTCAGCAGTTATTAGTAAAACAATTTAGTGATTTTAAATCTGCCGAGACACAATTTGACTTTAATTTAATGACTGGCGATACCGAGCAACGCTTAGGGCAGTTGTGTTACCTAGTATGCCAAGCGTTTGAAAGCGACATTAAATACTCGTTAAAATTGCCCAATAAATCCATAGAAAATGGCTCAGGAAAGTTTCATCAGCAACGCTGTTTACAAGCCTTAAGTAGTGTAGGCACTGACTATGAATAAGATTAAAAATCAACGCGTTATAAATTTTTCTTTGTCATTTATTTACTTAGGGTTAGTGAGCTTTTTTATAGAGCACTTGCCCCTGCCCTTTATTATTATGCTCAGCATGTTATGTGGCTGGAATATTTATTTAACCCTTAAATACAAGCAAAAGCCCAATGCGTGGCTGGCCAACGGACTCGCTGCAATAGCATTAATTATTATGCTCAGCAGTATTGGCTTTAAAGATACCGTGGTGCTGTTTGTTGCCATGCTTTTGCTGTCATGCGTTTTTAAATTACTACAGGCAAAAACAAAGCAGCATTATCAATTGATCATCACCCTCACATTCTTCTCACTTTCAGCAGTGTATTTGTTTAGCCAAACTATTTTTACCACTTTAATTATTAGTACACTGTATGTTTTAAACTTTGCGGTACTGGGTTTGCTCGAATCGAGTCATAGTCTAAAACTGTCATCAAAACAAAGTGCTAAAATAATGTTTCTGGCTTTTCCTTTGGCAGTTGTACTCTTAATATTTTTACCAAAACTTCCTGCATTTTGGCAATTACCTGGCCCTAAAATGGCACAAACAGGCCTATCGGAACAAGTAGACCCATTTGATATTGCAAAGTTATCAAACTCCGATGAGTTGGTTTTTAGAGCGAAGTTTGATGATAACTCAGCCTCTACCCCTTATTATTGGCGCGCTATTGTACATGATGAATTTGACGGTAACGCTTGGAAAACATCTTCGTTTTTAAAACAAGCAATGAGGTTGCCAACCCAAAATAGCAGCAATGGAAATACCACTCAATACTCAATAATTGCTGAGCCAGCAATGGCTGATTGGTTATATGGGCTTGGCTATGCCAATAGTAACAATGAAAATGTAGTTTCCAACTCAGTGGGCTTGCTGCGTAAAAAACAATATAAATCCAAAGTGTTACAATATTCTGTTAGTACTAAACCATTATCGACTAAGAAGCTTAATAGCGTAGAGCAGCGTTTTTATAAAACGCTTACGGTGAGTAATAACCAAAAAAGTTATCAACTGGCGCAACAGTTAAAAAACAGTAGTGCTAACGCCGATGAGCTTTTTAATAAACTGCTAGATTATTTTTCGCAAAATAATTTCAGTTATACTCTTACGCCAACACCTATGCGCGGTGATGATACGCTTGATCAATTTATGTTTAATAATAAACGTGGCTTTTGTGGTCATTATGCCAGTGCAGCTGCCTTTATTTTTAGAAGTGCTGGTTTACCAGCGCGGGTAGTTAGCGGATATTTAGGCGGCGAGTACAATCAAAGCAATGACTATATTACCGTTCGTCAATACGATGCGCATGCTTGGGTTGAGGTTTATACTAATGCAGGCTGGAGAATATTTGATGCAACAGCGGTTGTTGCGCCCGAACGATTAAATGGTTCTTTATCACAGAGTGCTGCATTAAATGATGAATTTAAAAATAATATTAATTTTGGTTTAGTTAGCTTAAGTAATTATGCTGCCATAAACTGGCTTCGCCTTGAATTGGAAAACCTCGATTATCAATGGTCTAGTTGGGTGCTGGGATTTGATAAAAATAAACAACAAGATTTATTAGCGTCCCTATTTGGTAACACTTATGTTTGGTTAGTACCGCTTGGAGTTATTATTGTTTTAATTTTAAGTTTTAGTGCTTATTTTATTTATATAAACCGCCCCAAGCCAACAACAAAACAACCTCCGCTGGTAAAAGAGTATTATCAAATACTCAGTTGGGCTAATAAGCACACTATAAACTACCCTGAAAATGCTACGCCTATTCAAACATTACAACACATTAGTCAACAAGCCCCCTATGCAGAGCAACAAATAACCGCCTTTTGTCACTTATTTGAGCAAGTGCGCTATGCGAGACAACCATTTACCAAAGAACGTAAAAATCAGGCTAAAGATCTGATAAAATTAATTAAATCTATAAAACAGAGAAATCTATGAACGCAGTTATTATAGGCGTTATTTTAATGCTTGGACTCACTTTGGTCCGCGTAAATGTGATTGTTGCAATGACAATAAGTGCGCTTGTTGCCGGATTAACCGCAGGCATGGGCTTAAAAGAAAGTATTGATGCTTTTAATTCTGGCTTATCATCAGGCGCCGAAATTGCTTTAAGCTATGCGATGCTAGGTGCATTTGCCGTCGCTATCTCTAAGTCAGGCTTAACGCGTATTTTGGCCGCTAAGTTACTCGCTAAAGTAAATGCTCAAACAGGCTCTAGTGAAACCATATTAAGCTACTTTATTCTGTTTATTATTTTGATTTGTGCTATCTCTTCTCAAAACTTGGTGCCGGTGCATATCGCTTTTATTCCCATTTTGATCCCGCCGCTGCTTGTGGTGTTTAATAAACTGCGGTTAGATAGACGTGCCATTGCTTGTATTTTAACCTTTGGTTTAGCCACCTCGTATATGGTGCTGCCGTATGGTTTTGGGGGGATTTATTTATACTCAATATTACATAAAAATCTAGTTGATAATGGCCTTGAGATTGTTAATACCAGTGTCCCTTTAGCAATGATAATTCCAGCTATTGGTATGTTTGTCGGCTTGTTGATTGCCCTATTTATTAGTTATCGAAAACGCCGCGAATACACAAGCACAGCATTAACTGTGCAAAGCCAACAAGCTAATGTTGAAAACCCAAAAAAGGTAATGCTAGTTGGTTTATTTGCCGTGCTTGCTTCTCTGATCGCTCAAAATGCCAGTGGCTCAATGATATTAGGTGGCCTAGTCGGGGTGGTTATATTTAGTGTATTTGGTGTGGTTAAGTGGGAAGAAAACGGCGACGTATTTAGTAAGGGTGTTGCCATGATGGCAATGATTGGTTTTATTATGATTTCAGCGCAAGGTTTTGCTGCGGTAATGAAAGAAACCGGACACGTTGCTAGCCTAGTCCATAGCAGCGCCACCATTTTTGACGGTAATAAACCCATAGCTGCCGCAGTAATTTTATTGGTCGGCTTATTTATAACTATGGGCATTGGTAGTTCATTTTCAACTGTGCCAATAATTGCCACTTTATTTGTGCCTTTATGTTTAGAGCTAAACTTTTCTGTAATGGCAACCGCTGCGCTTGTTGGTACTGCTGGCGCATTAGGCGATGCTGGCTCCCCTGCCTCTGACTCTACTCTAGGGCCAACATCAGGACTTAATGCTGACGGACAACACGACCACATTTGGGATTCGGTTGTGCCAACCTTTATTCACTTTAATATTCCGTTATTGGTGTTTGGCTGGATAGCCGCTATGGTTTTATAGTTATTTAAAGGCGTGCATTGCACGCCTTTTTATTAGTCTCATTTATTACTTTAATACGCCCTGCTCATTGAAAAACTAATACTTTTTATTATATTCAATTGCTAAGTTGTCCATTAGATGAATATAGTATGATGTGTTCTTTATGGTTAATAATATAAGCACCATAATTGGTGCTTATATTATTTTTACTGTTAGGTGTTATAACTCAAAACCATGCAGCATTTTGTCACACACGACAGGTGTTGGCCTGTGGTTATCATCAACAGCAACAAAGGTAAAGCTGCCTGTAATAGCAGAGTGCTTGTTATCTTTGTGCATAGTTTCTAGGAATATTTCAACATCCACTTTTAAACTGGTATTCCCCACATGCGATACCTTTGATATCAACTCAGCAAATGAACCAGCAGGAATAGCTTCTTTAAAGTCGACTCTATCTGATGAAATAGTTACTAATGGTTTACGGCAAAAACGGGTGGCAGCTATAAAAGCAACTTCATCCATCCATGCTAATGCGTCACCACCAAATAGCGTATTATGATGGTTAGTACGCCCAGGAAATACGGCTTTAGTTACCGAAGTGGTCGAATCTTTTATACGTTGCGCAATAATGGCTTCGCGCTCTACTTGAGTCATAATCTCTACTTTTTGTTAGCTAATGTGTCTTGCATTAATAATGCAGGGTCAAGGCGTTCACCTTGCCAATTAAATCGCCAATCTAAATGCGGCCCAGTTACACGGCCCGTAGCACCTATTTCAGCTACCTTTGTACCTTGTTCAATCTTCTGCCCTACTTTTACATCAAGCTTACTTAAATGAATATAAGTAGAAGTAACCCCATGCCCATGATCTAAAATCAAAGTACCACCAGAGTAATATAAATCTGGTTCAGCAAACACCACGGTTCCGCTGATCGGTGCATACACAGGTGAACCTGTTTTGTTTGCTATATCTAAACCAAAGTGTGGCCTACGAGGTTCGCCATTAAAGTAACGTTGGCTACCATAAACACCTGAAATGCGTCCTTTTGCAGGCCTAAGTACTGGCTGTAAAAAGTATTCTAAATCAGAGTTAACAGCCCGTGCTTTTCGTACTGCGATCGCTTCACGGCTAATACGTTCACTTACCGCTTTTGGCGGCGATACGTATTTTTTAGCAACACCGGTAATTTTATCTATATCGTAATCGCGAAGAGTAATAACTAAATCTTGGCTGTGGTTTTTACCGGTTTTATCTACCCAGCTTAATGTATGTACAGGTTTTGCATCACGGCCAAAACCAAATACAAATAACCCATTATCAGCAAGTTTTAACGACTTACCATTGAGGCTTACCGACTTAGCGTTATCTAATTGCCCTGTTACTAGGCCGCCTTGAGTTAAATGCCCTTTTAGCTCAAGCGCTATAGCACTAAAGCTAGTTGATACAATTAACGCCGAAACTAATAAGGATTTAAGCATAACTAATCGACCCCTTTCCAACACCTTCATAGGCGGTAATTTTAACGTCTTTTTCTGGGTGCTCTAATTTCACTTGGCTGGCAATGTAGTCAGCAATACATTCTACCGTGGTATCAATTGGTAAAATGTCGCAACGTGATTCACTAATAGCCATTTCAAAGTAACCTTGCGCCGCAGTATACGCAAAACAAACATCATCACCTTTAGCTGAGATATGTTTTAATTCAGAGGCGTTTATTTGATCTTCACTAGATGCTAAGTAAATATCACGCCATTTATCAGCCCACTGTTTTTGCAAACGAGGCATAGAAATACCGCCAAGGCTTATACCAATTTGTGAGCGATGACCATGAATAATACGCTGGCAATTACCGTCATGCTTTTTAAGTCCATGGCTATAGTGGTAATAAAAGCTCTGATTGTGCTCAGGCTTTAACACCAACTCAATCTTTTCAATATTATCAGGAAGCTGTGGAAGTATTGTGGCAACTAAGTACTCTGTTACTGATTCAACGTTAATCTCATCAGTATCTATTAAGCAATATGCTTGATGAGGCGCACTCATTGCAAGGTGCTTGTTATCAGCAAATGTACAATCCAATGTTTTGTGATCAGCAAACTCGTTGATGCTGCCGTTTATGTTGTTAGGGACAGCTAAACGGTGATCTATACACTCATCAATAATGCCTTTAATTTGCTTTTTAACTAAGCCAAAGTCTAAAACCATAGACTCTTCGTTTAGTTTGCCATGTAAAGTCAAATCAACAATCCAACTTTCGCCAACTGCACCGCGTTTATTGCATAAGTAAGAAAAATCAATCACAGTGAGTGAGTTAACAAAAAGGGTCATAAATTTCCTTTAAACTGATTAAAAGTCAGCCCCAATTATAATGATTTCTGTTAGTAATTGCGCGGTTTAATCATACTAAAATCAGTTGCATTTACTGATTGCTTATAATTAAACCATTTTTTAACTGCTCCGAGTTGTTTAGCGTACAAGTGTACGCTAAAGTACGGGGCAATTTCTAAGCAAAGATAAAGTGTTATGGAACCTAAAAATAGCTATACAAAAGAAGATTTGATCCTTTGTGGTCAAGGTGAAATGTTTGGTGAAGGAAATTGTCGTTTGCCAAGTGACAACATGTTAATGATGGATCGTATCATTTCAATTACCGATGACGGTGGTGAACATGGTAAAGGTCAAATAGTTGCAGAGCTAGATATCGACCCTAGCCTTTGGTTTTTTGACTGTCATTTTAAAGGCGACCCAGTAATGCCTGGTTGTTTAGGCTTAGATGCTATGTGGCAACTTGTGGGCTTTTTCTTAGGTTGGTCTGGTGGTCCAGGTCTTGGTCGTGCACTCGGTGTAGGTGAAGTTAAATTTACCGGTCAAATATTGCCAACAGCTAAAAAAGTAACCTACCGTCTAGACATGAAACGCGTTATTAAGCGTAAATTGTTTATGGGTATGGCTGATGGAACCGTAGAAGTAGATGGCCGCGTGATCTACGAAGCAAAAGATTTAAAGGTAGGCTTGTTCCAAGATACCAGCGCGTTTTAAGTTTAAAACACGCAACAAAAAGGCCTCCATTTGGAGGCCTTTTTGCTTTAATTCGTTATGAGTTTATGTTTTATACATATTGCGATTTTCTATTGCCTCGCGCCAACCACCAAGCCACTCAGACTTAGGATCAACTTGTTGATAAGGGCAGTGCTCTTTTGAGCGACCAGCTAAACCTGCTTTAAAACCTTGAGAATGAGCTCTTTCTAAACGATCTCTTTTCTGTCTCTTCATCGGTAAAATCCTCACCTTTATATTTATATTTTTGTAGCATAAAGTTCATCTACATTTAATAAATAGCCAACAAAAATGTTTAATTCAAACACAAAATACAATTAATTTGTTTGACTTTAACTAAGCTGCTGATGCAATGATAAATTAATTAAAAAATAAATTTATTGCTCACACTTAGTCAACTTTAACCTATATAACTTTATTAAAATGTTCCGACATATCGGCTCAAAAACACATAAGTGTCATATTTGTGACTGGCAATATAAGCTAAAGTTCCTCATTAATTTGTAATCGAAAAATGAACAGATTTCGTTGTTTTATAAAGATTGCAAATAAACACTTGATTATTTAAAACCGATCGGTCTAATATAAGTTATGAATAAAATATCAGCAGTTACAAATAGGCGTGGCCGCCCACCCAAAATAGCCAGAGACAACGCAGACACTAAAGCGTTGCTCCTTCGTGTGGGATTAGAAACCCTCACTGAGTTTGGTTTTAGTGCCACAGGGCTCGACACCATATTAAAAAAAGCCAAAGTCCCTAAGGGCTCGTTTTATCATTACTTTAAAAGTAAAGAAGCATTTGGCTTAGCTTTGGTTGATGCGTACGACACGTTTTTTATAGCTAAACTTAAGTTTTATTTAGAACAACCTGAAGTACCGCCCCTAGAACGCATTGTTAACTTTACCCAAAGTGCTATAGCTGGGATGCAAAAGTATGATTACAAACGCGGTTGTTTAGTAGGCAATTTAAACCAAGAACTCAATCATTTAAGTGACGAGTTTAAAATACGCCTAATGCAAAGTTACCATGCTTGGCAAGCACAGTTAACACAGTGCTTAGACTTAGCTCAACAGCAACATACTATTAAAACTGATGTTGATACTACACAAATGAGTGAATATTTTTGGATTGGTTGGGAAGGCGCTGTAATGCGAGCTAAACTAACACAATCAAGCAAACCACTGACTTTATACACAGAAATGTTTTTACGCGCATTACTCAGATAATGCATTTTTTTATCAATTTAAAGACGATCGGTCTAAAAGGAAATCTAATGAGCAATCCTATTAAAGCTATTGTTATAGATAAGCAAGACGACAACTACAGTGCCACTTTAAGCAGCATAAACAGTGACGATCTACCAAACGAAAATGTATTAATTGACGTACTGTACAGTACCCTAAATTACAAAGATGGCTTAGCCATTACTGGCAAAGGTCCTGTAGTTCGCAGCTTTCCTATGGTACCTGGCATTGATTTAGTGGGTACAGTTACTAACAGCGACAGTGAAGAATTTAAAGCTGGCGATAAGGTGATTTTAAATGGCTTTGGTGTTGGCGAAAAACATTGGGGTGGCCTAGCCCAAAAAGCGGCTCTTAGCAGCGATTGGTTAATTCCCCTACCCGCCAACTTATCAGCTAAACAAGCTATGCAAATTGGTACTGCCGGTTACACAGCAATGTTGAGCGTGATTGCCCTTGAAAAACAAGGGATCATCCCTGATTCAGGTGAAGTGTTAGTCACCGGTGCCAATGGTGGCGTAGGCAGTTTTGCTATTTATTTACTAAGCCAGCTAGGTTATCAAGTAACCGCAGCAACAGGTCGCATGGAACAAGCTGACTATTTAAAATCATTAGGTGCAACTAATGTAATTGATAGGAACGAGTTTTCAAACTCAGGTAAACCACTGCAAAAAGAACGCTTTGCTGCTGCAATTGATTCTGTAGGTAGTCACACACTTGCTAATATTTGTGCCTCACTTAAATACGGTGGTGTAGTAACAGCTTGTGGGCTTGCACAAGGTATGGATTTGCCAGCGTCTGTGGCGCCATTTATTTTACGTGGTATTTCTTTGATGGGTATTGATAGCGTAATGCGTCCTAAAGCGGAGCGTGTTGAAGCATGGGATCGTTTAGCATCCCTAGTTAGTAGCGATGACTTAGATAAAATTTCGACCGAAATCACACTTGATCAGGTTATTGAAAATGCCGAACAGCTCATGCAGGGCCAAATTCGTGGTCGTGTTGTGGTTAATTGTCAAAGTTAAGCATTTTTGCTATTAAACTCTCGTTATTAAATTTATAATACTGGCCGTATTTTTAATAACGAGAGAACACCTATGAGCAACCAAGAACTTTTCAGTAATAACCCACTGCAAGGCGTTAAATTAGAGCAAGTGGTTGAAGAACTGGTTGAGCAATATGGGTGGGAACTCCTGCATGCCTACTTACAACTCAACTGCTTTAAAAATAACCCTGACATTAAATCAGCAGTTAAATTTTTACGTAAAACCGAGTGGGCACAGCAAAAAGTAGATAATTTCTATTTGTACCGCCTTAAAAACTTACCACGCCCAGATGACGTACAATACGAACTACCGCCACGCGACCGTATTATCCCTGAGGGTGATAAGCCGGGTGAACCATGCGAGTTAAGTTTTTCTGATGCTAAGCGTATTCAAGAGAAAAAAGCAGCCAAACAACGTGCCCGTACTCGTAAACAACGTTCAAATTCAAGTAACCCTTGGGGTAACTAAGCTAATTTAATAAAAGAGCTAACTTTATTGTTAGCTTTTTTGTTTTTGCTTATTGAGGAAATTAATAGCCTCGGTGTTTCCAAAAATCATCTTCTGTTTTGGTCTGTTCATTAGTTAGATTAAATGTTTTATCCGCAATGACTTTTCCTGCTAATGATAAGGTCATACGCCAGTTACCTATTTTATCTTCTATAGGCTCCCACACGGTGTCGCCTAAATAAAACGACCAATCGTTATCTTTAACATACACTGTTCCCTCAAAAGGCTGCATCACTTCGCCATCGGCATCTATAATACCGGGGTGATAAATACAATAATGTAGCTTTTCGCCTTTGGCTTTTTTGATATTTACTATTAGGCCAAATTCCACATCAATACACGCGGTTACCTTTGTGGTGAATTGCGTGATTTGTGGTAACGATTTACTGGATTTGTTCCAGTTGGAATATATACCGTAACTTTCTAATGTAATTTGTGGTTTAGATTTTGCCATTTAACTTTCTATTTTTTCTTTCTATTGTTAAGCCACCAGCCTCAGCGAGTGACTTATTAATTAAGTAGTTGTTTTGGATTTTTAGGATAATAATTGCTGGGTTGCTGCTCGCATAAACTAAACTCGCGAGTATTTTTATACGGCAACTTCATAAAACCAGCGACCCCAACATCAGTTATATTAACCGCGTACTGCATGAGTTTATTTAGCAAACGTTTAAATTCAACTTCTTTACTAGCATCGAGTAATCGATAGTAATGGTGAATTTTCATCCTATCTGGTAGTGCTTCAAAAATAATACAACCCGTATGATGTATCTGGTTTAGCTCAAATACACATTTAATCACCTTTTTAGGCAGTTGCAGTTGTTCATCGGGATCTTTACCATCTTCAAAATATGAGTGCGGACGGGTTACCTCGCTGGCTTTTACATTAACCACTTCATAGTCAAGCTCAGGTAACTGGTTAAATTTGAACGCACCGGTACCATCGCGCTCTAGCTGAATCGTTTTACGGGCATCAAATAAACAACACTTAAATAAGCCCTTTTGACTAATCGCTTGTGCCAGCATTACAGTATTATTTACCGCATCAGTAAATGCGGTTGCTAAAGCTTCATCGTGCATAATAAGTGATGACTCAACATACAAAGAATCATCTTTCCAATGAAAACTCAGCCCCCCTACTACAGGGTATTTCGCTAAGCGACTAATTGACGCTAAAAACGCTTTTTCGGTATCCCCAGTATCAAACAAAAATTCTTTGTAATACCTATCTAACTGGGCATCGTTTACATCTAGTAATTGCTGTTTATGGTCGGCTTGGCGTAAAAATTGTTTGCGGGAACTATATACAACGGTTTCGGGCTCAGGATCTTGGCTAAACCAAAAAGGAATGCGTGCTTTAGTGTCTTGCTTTGGTAGCTCTGGTAAAAATGCTTTTGCCATAGTTTCTATGTTACGCATAAAATAGTCGCCGGCTTTATCCCTTACACTACGCTCTTTTGAAAGCATGCCGTCAATTACATTCGCAAGCTCTTTAGGGAGCATTAAACTACTGGCCGGAATAGCCTGAGCACCAAATCGACAAGACTGAGCCGATGCAAGTGCATACAAAGTTGATGCAACCCCCTGCTCATCAAAACGGGGGGATGACTTTTCGCCAGACATTTGCGCATCACCAATAAAATACACATCACCCATTCGCGCGTTAGTGGTGCTTAAATCACCCGACATTAAATCCATAAAATTACTGGCAATTGGGTTGCCTTGTTCATCTACTTGGGCATATACCGAACTACCCCAATCAACCAATGAAAGCTGCTTGGCATTTTCATCCCAAACCAAGTTAGAGGGTTTAATATCGCCATGCACAATAGGTTGTGGGCTTAATCCGTTTTTATGATGGCGTAAATCAAGCAACACGTTTCTTAATTTAACCGCTAAGTTCATTATTTTTGCAGCAGATAGTCGCCCTTGCTTAAGTGATACTTTTTCAAGATCTTCACCTATTGCACGAGCCATCATCAAAATGCCCTGTTTTTTAATTCGCTCAAAACCATAAAATTTTGGTATTAGCGGATTATCAATTTGAGACAGCATATACGCTTCGTCTTCAAGGCGATCTCGCACACTTTGTGCCAGCGTTATTCTTGAAAATTTAAACACCCAAGGCAGGCCATGTTCATCATCACCCGCAAATACAAATCCAAACGCACCAGAACCAATCATTTCAACATTTTTATAGCCAAGTAGTGTTAGCTGTTTAATACAAATGTTAAGCCATTGGCGATGCTTTTTGGCATCACGGTGCGATAACAAATAAACAGACTGTTCTTCGTTAATATAAAAGTTGCGAATTTCTTTTGCTTTCAATGCAGATTCTCTAGGTTGGTGGTTTAAAGCTGCGTAGTGCCTTTATGTTTGATAGTAACGCGACCGTTATTTTTATTAAACCTTTAAGGTCACTTCCATTAGTCAAATTTATATTATTTACTAATGATTTTGACGTATATCGCTGATATTTGCGGTTTCACCGTATCCTACTTACCCATAACAGTCTAAATAGGGTAAAACACCCCTTTAAATTATTCTTAGGTTAAAAAATGAAACGTATTATAAAAGCCTCTTCAATCGCGCTTGCACTGGGTATGTGTATTAATGCACAAGCAGCAGACTTTAATTTTTCTACAAAAGTAGACAGCGACGCAAATACGCTGGTTGTATTTTATAGCCAAGATGGCAGCAACAGCCAATTTAAAACACTTGATAAACAATTCGATGGCCAATTACAACGTGTTATCGATATAGAAAACTTTACTGGCGATTACGCTAAAGTCGCGCAACTTGTCGCGCCTAGTAAAAGTAACTACAGCCGTATTTTGGTTGTAGGTACAGGTAAAGCAGACGAATTAAATAAAGCAAAAGCGGCTAAGTTAGGCGGTAATATTCATGCTCGCCTAGTTAAAGCTAAAGCGGGCACTGCCAGTGTTATTTTTGATGATGTTACGGGTGCAAACGACAACGCAGCACTTGCTGCTAATTTTGCCCACGGTGCAAACCTACGCGATCACCGTTTTGAAAACTACAAAAAAGAACCAAGCACTGAAACAGTTAGCTATACGTTTGATGTTGATAACACCAAGCAAACTCGCAAGCTTTACAGCCAATTAGAGAGTATTCAAGCAGGTGTATTTTTAGCACGCGATTTAACCTCAGAAGTGGCTACAGAAATGACACCGGTTGATTTTGCCAATGCAGCAAAAGAATTAGCGTCGTTAGGTGTTACTATCAAAGTGTTAGAGCCTAAAGAACTAAAAGAGCTAGGCATGGGCGCATTAGAAGCTGTAGGTAGAGGTAGCCAGCAAGGTGCACGTTTAGTGGTAGCTCATTATAAAGGCTCTGACGATGCCCCTATTGCCCTTGTTGGTAAAGGTATTACGTTCGATTCAGGTGGTTACAGTATTAAAACCGGTGCGTCTATTGCACGTATGAAATCAGACATGGCTGGTGCTGCTGCAGTACTTGGTACTGTAAAAGCAATGGCGTTAGCTAAAGCAGATAGAAACGTGGTAGCCGTTATGGGCATGGCAGCTAATATGGTATCGCAGTTTGCTGTAGCTCCTGGCGATGTTGTTCGCACCGCTGAAGGCTTAAGTGTAGAAATTTTAAATACCGATGCTGAAGGTCGTTTAGTTCTAAGTGATGCAATGTGGTATGCTCGTGAGCACTACAAGCCAGAGATCATGATTGATGTTGCAACCTTAACGGGTTCTAAAATTCGTGCTGTTGGTAATGAATACGCAGCGGTATTCTCTGATGATGACACGCTAGTATCGCAACTTACCCTTGCAGGTAAACAAGTAAACGAAAACCTATGGCGTTTACCGTTAGGTTATAAAGATATGTTGAAATCTGACATTGCCGATATAACAAATGTGGGCTCAGGTGGCCCTGGTGCAACCACAGCCGCTTCTTTCTTAGAGCATTTTGCTGGCGAAACCCGTTGGGTACATATCGATATCGCTGGTAATGCATTAGTGAAAAAAGGCAAAGATGAGCTTTCACCAGGTGGTACAGGTTTTGGTGTACGTTTACTAAGCGAGTGGCTATTAGCTAACTAATCAAAATTAATTTGCTTAATTAAAAGCGCCAAAATGGTTTACTGTTTTGGCGCTTTTTTGTGTATAAATAACGTTCTTATTTATACACATTATTTTATTTAATAAGTAACAACAAAGCATATTGCTTTAACTATGTTTAGCTGGTTTAGAGAGCATTAAAGTGGCAATAACAATTAAATTTCCCACATACCATAAATCTTTAATTACAAATTGCCCTAACCGCGCCAACAGCGTACTTGAGCTAAATGCGTTAGGGGCATACAGTAAAAACGTTTGGGTCATTAAAAAAACGCTCAAGCATGCTAAACCACTAACTATAATTAGTTTTTTATTATTTAATAAAATACCAGCGCCTAGTAGTAGCGCAAATAATACATCAAACCCACCAATCACGTTCGACGCACCTTGTACGCTAAATAAACTATATAACCAAGACATAAAAGGCGAGGTTTCGACTAAGCCTACAATGGCCTTAGCTTCAAAATCGTAAAATTTCATACCGCCAATCCATAGCAAAACCATAGCCATAGGAATAAAGTTTAAAAGGACATGCTGTTTGTCGCTCATCTTATTTTTATAAAATAAAAATAAGTATAAAGGCACTACAGCAAAGTATTTAATTATTCCCTGCCCACTGCCAATAATAGGAAAGCCCCCTAACTGAGTCATCCAGCGATTACTTGCTAATAAGGTTAGTAAAGGCACAATGCTAACAACAAGCGCTAGCATAAATGCTGAGGTTGGCTGTATTAATTTAAAGTGTGCCAATAGGGTTACTACCACTAACATAATCATGGCTGTACCACTTAGTAGACCTAGCGTATTAGTATTTAATACGCTATCGAGCTCGTAAAAGCTAAATGTCGCTATTAGTGTGTTTGGATTTGCACCGAGCGCAAACGATACACCAAGTAGTATAAAACTAAGTGCAAGTAGAAAGGTAATTGCGTTATTTGCATATGTTAAGTTCATTGTGTGCCCTTTAAATCTTTAATGACTAACAAAGACCATATTTTTACAAAAAACAATTCAACTAACGCTAAATGATTTTATAAAATATCTGCAGACAAGATTTTATCCATTTGACTATAAATAATAATCGCACTAAGCAAATTTTTAATGACCCCACAGGCATTCGCTGCGGTAGCAATACTAAGAGCTTTTATTACAAACCTATAAGCGCGATACCGGCGAGATATTGCATGATCTATCGGTGCCAATTATATGTAAATGGTAAACATTGGGGTGGGTTTAGAATTGGGTTTAAGAGTATTAAACATTAAAAAAGGGAGACTCTGTCTCCCTTTTTACTGTTAACTTTTTTATTATTTAGGTAAACGCATTCGCGATACCGTATTATCAGTTAAAACATAATGATGAAACAAAGCCGCAGCCGCATGTAAGCCTATTACGTAATACCCCACTTCCCCTGCGGTTTCATGTATCTCTTTAATACTTTTAGCAAGCTCATTGTTTTGAGCAGCCAAAGCAGGTAATTCTAAACCAAAAAACGGGATGGGTTTACCTGCTAAACTCAAAATTAACCAACCAGCTATAGGCATAGCAAACATAAACACATACAGCGCAGTATGAACAAATGTAGCTAACTTATTTTGCCATTTCGCAGGCTCAGGTTGTATAGCAGGTGCTGCACCACCCACTAAACGCGCAACTACCCTCACACTAACTAAAGCTAGCACCGATAAACCCAACATAAAGTGCCACATTTTAAAGGCATCACGGGTTTCGGTACCCTTTTCAAATAATTCACGAAGTTCAATACTGCCGTACACAGTCACAATTAAAATAAACATCAACCAATGCAAAGCAACAGAGAGTGTATTGTAATGAGTATCTGTATTTTTAAAATTCATAATACCTCCTAATTAAACGCATTAAAGTTAAAAGCTCACTTATGCGTATGAGTACATGTTTTCAGGCTAACCTTTAATCATCCTCTGTTTAATGATCTGAAACATAAAATGAGTTAGTAACACAGATGCATGGTTTAATGATTCTGGAATTTAAGTATTAGTTACAATAACTGAGCAAGCTTAAAATAAACTTAAATAGTAGGCATAAAAAAACGGCAACCTTAAGTTACCGTTTTAAACAATTAACGTGTTTTAAAAGTAATAAACAGCAGTAAATATAAGAACAATGAGGTCGTCTGGCTTTGAGTAACTAATACTTTTACAGATTGCGCTTTTGATGTCTGAAGTAAAGATTTACGGCATATAGTTCGACCAGCATAGTTTTTAAAAGCGCGCGAAGTACGGTAGTTGCCTTAGCGCGATTTTATTTATTGTCTACGCTTTGTTAGGTTATTGTTTCAACCGAGCCAGCTGCTTAAGGGCATGTTGATTATTCGGCAAAAATACGAGTACTTTTTCGTAATTAGCTATCGCTTCTGGTTTATTTCCAAGTGCAGCATAGGTTTCACCTAAACTATCATAAGCATTTGCATTGTCGGGAAACAAATGAACATTTAGCTTAAATATCTCTAATGCCTTTGCTAGTTCATTTTTAGCCACATAGCGATAGCCCAAAAGATTAATTTCTTGCACATCAAACGCTGCACTTACTTTCATCTCATCCGCTAAAGTGATGGCTTGATTAAAGCCCTGTTTTTTAATCCCTTGGAAAAGTTTGAATAAGTCTTGTGACAACCCCCAACCATTTTCAGCTTTCATCTCAGGGTAATAAAAGCCAGCAATTTCATCAATAAAGAATATTGGCAAGCTTCCTAGCTTATTAGTTAATACAATGATGGTTAAGTTATCTTTTGGATAAATCACCATTGAATTAGCATCACCACCACTGGCACTTACTGCTGGATGCTGCTCTCGTCCAATTGTTTGCCAACCTAGAGCGTAACCATTTTCTAAATTGCTAAAACCTGCAGTTTGACCACTCTTTAAACGCGTTGGTGACCACATTTCTTTAAGGTACTTCTCATCAAGGAGTTTTCGTTGTTGAAGCGCTATCGCGTAATTAGCAAGCTCAGTTGCGGTAGCACTCATACCCGCCGCAGTTCTAAAGAATGGGTCGAAAGTTATTTGTACCGTCTTTAGCTTTCCTTGATTGCCAGTAACGTAAGGACGAGCTTGATTAGGGACAATAGATTCAGTATGAGCAAAACCTGCAGCCAAAGTTATAGGCATATCTAGTTTAGCCAACTGATTTTTCTGAATATAATTTGAAAAAGGCTGACCCGATAACTTATCAATAATTTTACCTAACAAAATGTAACCTGTTTGGTTGTACTCAAAGCGGCTATTGGTTTCATAACGCATTGGTAAAGTAAGTACTTCTTGCCACGCAGGATCTGGCTGACCATTAGAAATTAAATCAACCCAATGACCATTTAATATTTTAGGTAAACCAGAAGTATGGCTTAGCAGCTGACGGATAGTCAGCGGTTGCCATGCTTTAGGCAAATCATCTAAATGCTTAGAAATCGGATCGTTAACCGATAACTTGTTTTCAGCGGCAAGTTGCATAATTGCAACGCCAGTAAAAGCTTTAGTCATCGAAAAAATAGGAAAAGGGGTATGGTTTTGTACCGTGACCTGGTCTTGTAAGTTCGACAGGCCGTAACTGGCTTTTTTTATCAGCCTATTGTCTTTCACGATTGCCAGTTGTAATCCTGGAATATTAGCTGTGCGCATTTTCTCTAGTAAAAAGTCATCTATTTCATCGGCCTTTACCTGTGGTAGTAGGCTGGTAAGTAATAATGTGCTTAATGATAAAATGTGTAAGCTGCAACGAATGTTTTTCCTAAACATTGGAACGCGTTTTCCTTAATTGTAATAGTTTAGATAGAATACCTTTTATAAATAAAAATATTCAAAGGTAAATATATGGCTCGAAGTTAGTTATACATTTATACTCGAGTATCAGCGCTTATAGTTTAGCAAAATACGCATTAAAGACAATTGCTTAGATTTTTATACTAAGCAATGTTTTAAAGCGACAGCCACTTTAGTGAACGAACAAAATGCTAATATCAGTTCTCGGTGTTTAAGCGTCACAACGAAGAAACTTTAACGCCAGTCATTTGCAGCTCACCATTTGGCCTTGTCAAAATAAAGCGCGGGCTGACCATCTGCAAATTACTATGTATTAAGTTTAAAAACTGGATCCCCCCAGTTTGAGTGCTTCTTCCTGTTGTGTCTTCGCCAACCAATGGCGCAATTGAAAAATCTTGTAGGGTGTTAGCAAACACAATTGCTGACGAATAAGTGTAAGCCCCTATTTTTACAGCAACATCCCCGGTAAAAAAGTTAGCAAGATCAGGTTCTGGCTGTATAAAACGAGTGTTTTCACCAGACTCAATTTCACCTACTATTTGGCCTGGATCACGATACTTTAACAACACCTTAGAGCGATAATGGGAAAAGTGACGATATGGTACATCCGTTATATAACGCATAATTCCTGCCATCCAAAAGTCATCATCGCCACCGCCATTATTACTGATATCAATTATTAGGTGCTTTATGTTTTTTTCTGTTAGCTGAGTAAAAGTGGCGTCCATAAAGGCAAGGTATTGCTTAAAATCAGGCCATGAAAATGAATTAACTGTAAGGGTTGCCGTCTCACCTGTGTACTCAACATTAAAAGTATCTACAAATGAGCGTTCAACCATGCTTTGTGGCAAAGTTTTGCTCGCAGCTAGCGTGAGCTCTTCATCTGCTAAGGTAATGCTAAATTGTTCTGAGTAACCAAACGTTAAATATAATAAACGATGAAATTGACGTGCTAATACTTCCTGTCTAAATTCATCAGTATCACCATGTGTGCGGCGTAATAACTGAGCTACGACTTGCTCATATGGCACGCCATTAATCGCCTTTATTTGCTGCTCAGCATAGCCACTCTTGGTACCGCCCGTGTTAGATTTTATATAAAGTTGCTGGTTTACAATCGCAACTTCAAATGGAAAAAGCCCCAAGCCACCATTGACCCATTTACGCCATTGCGACGTAGAAGCATGCCCTACTTTTAAATGTCCATCAGCCAATGTTGAATTTAATACCGCTAAACGGGCCCATAATTCCCGCACGCTAAGTTCATCGGTAATAGCTGCGGTTATAGTATTTAGTTGCAAGTAAAAAGCATCAATGTCGGCCACACTGTGTTTTAAATCAGGGTGCGTACTGTGCAGCCATTGTGACCACTGCGCAATATCTCGCTTTGCTTGTTGAGGTGTGATTATTTGTTCAAAAGGTAAGTTAGTAGCTTGCACGGGCTTAATACCCGCAAAGCTAACTAATACCAATAATGCTATATTTAAAACCTGCTTAAAGTAGTTCATACAAAACCTTTATTATTTGCTTTAAAACTTAGTCGCAAAAACTGTTATAAAGGTTTAAATACAAAGTAAGAATATTTTTTTAGATGATATTTTGAGAGTCTTTTTCATAGCCCGCAATGATTGTTACGTGAGATACAGACACGTCAAAGAATTGAGCTTTTACTTTTAAATATTCAGGATCGGAAAAGAAGTTTTCTGAGATGGTTTTATTTGGGAAATGAATTGTAAAAACTCGATTAATAGGAGTATCAACTTTTGAAAGAAGAACCTCCGAAACTACAAAATCAAAACCGAAACCGCCACCAAAAGCACTAAGAATAGGTGCCATAGCCGCTCGATAGTCTGAATACGCGCCATTGTCCGAAACTTCCAAGCCAACTAAAAATTCATACATTTTGTAACCTATTATGTTAAAGACTAAACTAATCCATCACGCCCAAATAATAGGCAAATTTAGTTGATTTAAATAAGTGACGAAGGAGAAAAGCCAACAATTTTTTGTCCTGTTGTAATGGCTTGATTCTCATTAAGCCTCCTCCCCTGCATCGCGATTATTCAACTACGATGAAAGGGCAACCAACCTTATAGGAGACAGCTCAATGAACTTTTACAGTAACATGAATCCATAATTTGCTGTAAGCTACTTACTTAACAGACGAAGCAAACGAATTGTTTTTTGATTTAGAATTAAACGTCAATTTATGAAAACGGTAAAAAAACTAGTCCATTGACTCGGTTAAGGTTCATATATGTTAGCACTATAAAGTACGCATGAAATGGTCAATTATTGACTGTTTTATTTCAGGCGCTGTCTCTTGACTAAAACCATGACCTGTCGGATATGCGTTGTGTGTGACGGAATGTTTGAAATTATGTTTTTTAAGGTATTCCTCTATCTCGTTCGACATTTGAAATGAAGGCCAAACTTGATCGTTTTTTGCTGAAATCAGCAATATTGGACCATTTATTTTTTCGAAAGAGAATAATGAGTTTGCTACATTGTCTTTATTTTCTAAAGCAACTTCAAATCGATTAAGTAAAGGAGCCTTTTCATCAAGTTCCAAGCTTAAAGCAGGAATATCTTTTCCGTTAAATGTCCACGCTGACCTTGCTGTAGTCATTCCGTACCAAGCTACTTTGCTTGGAGTTGTCGCTACAACAGATTTTATGCGTGGTTCCTTCGATGCTAATAAAAGCGCTAATTCAGCTCCCCTAGAACCACCAATAAAACCAATTTTTGACGAATCTATTGAAGAAACAGTCTCAAGATAATCAATTGCACTTAAAAAATATTCTAAGGGTATTTGATCTAGTGTCTGAGCAATCCCTTTTTCTTTAAAGTAGGCGAGCCCTAATACAGCGATCCCATGTGGTGCAATCATTTTACCATTGGCATCACCTGTGCTGATTCCTCCCTCAGAACCACCGATTGCAATAACCACAGGAACTTTTTCTGAGGTATTAGGAAGATAGAGATTGGCAACAATGTTTTTGAACCTCACTTCCTTAACAAAAAAGTCTTGCGCACTTGATACGCTCGAAAATAAAGTTATCAATATAAATATAATACGCATGTCTTCCTCTTGTGGGACCAACGAGCCTGTAGATTAACTCGTTTTTTATTTGTTTTTATTTATAAACAAACCATAGCTGAGTTCCTATTTTGGTTCAATCAATTACTGTACTCTTACGCAACATATAAAGAAGTGTTTGATATTTTTAATCGGCGTTTTGAAGGGGATTACAAGTGTCTGAGTGGCTTTTATTTAGGGTAAAAAAATTATCGATCCAAGAACTTTCTTAGTCATGCTAAGTAAAGCTAGACCACTTATATTTAACAAGCTCTTCTACCAAAGGGTTACTCGTTTCAATTGGGTGACGGTGAATATACCGACTAAACATGCAATAAATAGTTATCTGCATCCACAAGCACCGCTTTGTAGCGCCCTCTAAACAACGCACCATCTGTATTATGTGTTCGATTAAAGTATTGAGTATAAAGGCCATTAATATGCTTCATGGCTCGGCCTAAATTTGCATCAGGGGTTTTGATTAGTAGGTGGTAATGATTGGTCATTAAACAATATGAATGAACTTCAATATTAAAGCGAAGGCTTGCTTGGTCAATGCAATATAAAAAATATTTAAAGTCGTCATCACTCAAAAAGGTATTTTCGCGTCCTCTTCCGCGGTTCATCACATGATAAAATGCGTTCTCGAACTCTATTCGCAGCGGCCTAGACATAGCGATTCACTTAATAAGCTGTAGACTTTAAATCTAGACCTTTGATATCTGAAGTCAAGACTTGACCCCTTTGATTGATAAATAGTAGGCATAAAAAAACGGCAACCTTAAATTACCGTTTTTAAAGAATTAACGTGTTTTAAATGTAATAAACCGTTAATTAAATTGAATGAACTTCTAGGTCATCAATCTTTGTATGCTAACCAATGCTTGTACAGTTCACTCTTTGATGTCTGAAGTCAAGATTTGACCCCTTTGGTTTTTTGAATAAAAAGATCAAGGAAACACAGCTGCCTGCTTGACCGAAACTTTCTAATGGGTGACCCCTTTGGTTTAAATGCTTTGTTATGCTGTTGTTGTCAGATATTCTACAAAATCGGCCGCACCAGCCTTTGCTTCAGTTTCGATCAGTTGGTCTGATTTTGTAAGGAAGCTATCTACACCTTCCAAAACATCCACAAAACTATCCCAAGGAAGACTAGCGATAATTGAGTCTTGGCTATGTGCTATTTCATTACGGATTCGCTCCACATATCTTATAAAACGCTCAACGCCCTTCTTATTAAAACCAAAACGCTCTATAAACTCTTTGGACTTTGCTAATAAGTCGCGCTTATCTGCTAATTGTAAGCAATCTAAGAGAGATAGATCTTGGTTATTTTGCTTACGTAGCTCGTAAGTTTCTTGAGCTTTGGCCACTCTCTGTTCTGATATGCGTTCTTGCCAAGCATTATCTGGATATTCATAACGAATCCATGAGTTCAAATGCATTTCAAAGAGAGATAACATTCCAAAAACATATATTCGTACAGGAGGCTTATTTAAGTCTGCTTTTGTAATTATGCCGACTATGTTCGCTCCATGATTAACATAAAGGAAATCACTCGCTTGAAGGACAGTTAGAAGGTTGGCTAAAGGAGTAGAATCTGATATGACTTGTTCAAGTTTAATGTCCATCCGATATTGACTTATGCTGCCATCCTTTAGATCAGATGAGTTTACATAACCAATGACCTTTTGATTTTTATCAATCACCCCCGCAGTATCAAACTGCCGGCTCATTAGTGTCTCTTTAACATGACCAGATGAATCATCTACATGACAACAAAGCAAAGGCTCGTATATATCTCGAACTGTGACGCTATCGATAAATATCTTTTTCAATGCACTAAAACGAGTGCCGTTTCTGCGATAACCCGTTATTGGTGACATCCACAGTTGATAACCCATTTGATAAAACCTTTGAATTTAATAAAGCAGCATAACAACTTTATCAAAGGACACTTTCTTATTTTCATGCAATGCGCGTCCTCTTTATTATTTTAATATTAGTAACAAAACCTGTAACACATTGCCAGCTTTAAATTTTAAGTCATGCTGTTATTTAAATAATCTACAAAAAAGAAGAAAACATCACCATTTCTTGACTTAGGAGGGAAAACACCAACACTGTATATAAATACAGCCACCTAGATTTGAAGTGAAAACGAATTAAAATGGGTGTCATGTTTATTTGTTTCTATGGGTGCCCCCTTTGGTTTTGGTACAGGCACTTGTTAAGTTTCTTTTTTAGGAAGGTACTTTTCATATTTTTCTGGAAGTAACCCATACTGCCCCCATGCATCCAAGAAGCTTTTAGGGGTATCCACACCCTCCCATCCTATGTCTGAATGGAACAGTATATATCGTCCAATTTTCGTAGAATCAATGTTCTTTCTCTCATCAAATTTGGGGTAAGTATATAACTTAAACTCTTCGAAGTTAGGGGTTTCGACGTAAATGATATTGCGATATGTCAATCTTCTATAGTTTGAAATTTTCGCAAAAAATAATCGAGGTAACTTATCAAAGCCATCAACAACTATGCTTGTAGGGTTAAGAGCATCTCTCAGAATTCTCAAGTTTTTTGATTCTGGTAGAATATATGCTCGATGAACATTTTTATCGAAGTTCCTACAAAGCGCACCAATATTCTTTATTTTACTTGGCAGCTTAAACTCTTCTCCATTGTGGCGACCTATTACAACATCAGTTTCAGGACCATTTTCATCTTCGACAGGCGTACGTTCATATTCCTTTAGCTTGTCGTCTTCATCTGAGATTACTGGTGGATCAAGCTGCCAGCTAGAGACAATAACTAACTCTTCATTTTCAATTGCTTTTTTTGCTTCTTCTTCATTCTTATACAGTTGCCCCTGCTTTTTTTGAACTTTTAGGCGGCAATTAACATGAGAAAAAGACGGCTTGTGCTTGTAATGGGCAGTTATAGCATTGGTTGTTATATTTTTTAGGTCTGGGGTTCTAGATAACGGAGTTGTACAAACAGGGCAATATACTTTACCCTTCATTGCTGCTGTAAAATCCTCTGGCAACACTTGTGTAGACTGTGCCTCTAGTTGTTCTTTTGAACCTACCCCATAAAGCCAGCTATTTGAATGTAAAGCAAAAGCTATAAGGTGTTTATTCTCTTCCATATATACTCCACAGCTTGCGGAAATTTAACGCCTCATTAAGAGGCTATAAAATAGTTGGTTAAAATAAGCGAGGCACGAGCAAAAAACAACTGTTTTTTGTCCTGCTTTAATGACTTCTTACATGGCATTTTCTTCGGCCGATGAAGCTACTAACTTTAGCTTTTCATTGTACGCTGTTGAGTCGATAGCATGGTGTGCTCGACGGTGGCAATTGGGGCAAAGAGCTACTACGTTTTTAGGATGATCAGGCCCGCCATCAGCCAGCCTATGCACATGATGGCACTCTAAGAAAGGTCCTTTCCTTGTTTTAAACGGAGCCTCTGCATTACAGCCTTCACAAATTCCTTTTGAGCGAGCTAGTAAATAAAGTTTAAGAGCTTCAGAGCGATAATGAGCAGACTCTCTTTTTTCTTTAGGTTTTGAATTACTAGGAGCTTTATGTAAAGCGGCTTTCCTTAATTCTTTTAAGCTCTTATTCTTCAGTGTTTTAACATCATTCTTTTTCCCAGAATCGTAATCTGATCTTGGTTCATTAATCTCGTTTTCAGCTTCGATGGAGTTTATATCAAGGTGAAAGATGAATGCATTTCTTTCATCTCCATTTGTGTCTGGCCGAACTTCTTCGTGAAATCCTAGACATTCAGCAGTACCTAAGTAACGTACATAACTTTTTTTAGTTGATTCAAAGACGTGAATTGTTTTGTTGTTTTCTTTGTGATCACGAATAGCCTTATTACCAACTACCATTTTCATGTCGCCAGTTTGGCCTTCGCCGGTATACCAGAAAACCCCATCATTCCTATATTCATCTCTATATCCATGTTCTTCTCCAGATTGAGAAGTGAATATAAAAACGACTGGAAAATTTTTCGGGGTTGAAATACCGCCGCCACCTTGACCACCATATTTGCCGTGTATATCAAGTTTGCGTTTGTATTCTTTTCCTATTTCAAACACCACACTTCCTTATGCCTTGTAACAGCTTATTGAACACCACTTTTGGGGGTTATAAAACCCCAAAACGGCGTATATTAACATGGCTCAATAATTCCACTAAATAACCTCAATGTAAACAAGTTATTACGCAAGTTATAAAATTATCGATGTTAAAATATACCAAAACGACTTTTAATAATGTTATTGGAAAAAACACCATTAACTGTCTATATATACAGTGTCCTTTTTTATTTGAATATCGTTTATGAAACCCCTGTTTCTAACCATGATTAAATTATAATGGTGCGATTTAAAACAAAAAAGCACAGCCAAAAGAGCTGTGCTTTCAATAATTAAACTAGATCTAACAAAGTTATAAACGTATGCCGCCGTCTATCTCTACTACACGGCCAGTGAAAAAGTCGTTTTCGATAATATACTGAGCAGTATGGGCTATTTCAGCGGTTTCACCTAAGCGCCCTACGGGTGTTACAGCAAGCATGCGCTGTTTAGCTTCGGGCTTCATTACATCTGTCATGGCGGTGCTAATAACACCCGGGGCAATGGCGCCAACGCGAATACCAAAACGGCCAAGCTCTTTAGCCCATGTAGTGGTTAGTGCCACAACACCTGCTTTTGAGGCAGCATAGTTAGTTTGGCCAATATTACCCGCACGCGCTACGCTCGACATGTTTACAATTACGCCGCCTTTGCCTGATTCAATCATGTGGCTAGCCGCTTCGCGCCCTGCTAAAAATACGCCTGTTAGGTTAACGTCAATCACTGATTGAAATTGATCAAGCGACATTTTTTTAACCACTTTGCCGTCTTTAGCTTTTATAAACATGCCATCGCGTAAAATGCCGGCGTTATTAATTAATACCCCAATGTGACCAAAGTCACTGTTAATGGTATTAAATACATCTTCAACTTCGCTCTCAACGGTTACATTAGCGCTGTAGCCTTTAATAGTGCCTGTTACGCCTGCTAATGCAGATAACTGCTCGGTTGCTTCATTTAATTGGGCTTGCGCCATATCAATTAAGGCAATATTAGCGCCCATTAAGGCAAACTTTTGCGCCATTGCAAAACCTAAGCCTTGTGCGCCACCGGTAATAACTACGGTATTATTTTTTATTTCCACAATACTTTCCTACTTCGAAAACAATTTAAAAATGGCACTAAAATCATCACTGCCTGCACCTTGGTGCTGCATCATAGTGTATAAATTTTTAGCCATTGAGCCCATTGGCGTTAGTGAATTACTTTGCTGCGCTGCTTCCATAGCAAGGCCTAAGTCTTTAGCCATTAAATCGACCATAAAGCCAGGTTTATAGTCGTTACTAGCTGGTGCGGTTTCCATAACACCTGGGCAGGGGTTATAAAGTTCTAACGTCCAGTTACGACCCGAGCTTGCGCTCATTATGTCGCTGAGTACTTTTGCGTCGAGGCCGTTATTAATTCCCATTTGAATGGCTTCACTGGTGCCTGCCATTAAAATACTCAACAGCATATTGTTACATATTTTAGCAACTTGCCCTGCGCCAATATCACCAGCATGGAATATGTTTTTACCCATATCGACTAATACAGTATTGGCTTTATCGAATGCAGCTTGCTCACCACCCACAATAAAGGTTAACGTGCCCGCTGTTGCGCCTGCTACACCACCCGATACAGGTGCATCAACAAACGCAATGCCTTGCTCGCCAAGGGCATGGCCTACATCACGAGCTGATTGTGCATCTATGGTTGAACAATCAATCACTAAAGTGCTTTTACTTAGTACTTTAATTAAACCCGATTGCTCGTCTGTGCCTAAATAAAGTGATTTAACATGTTTGCTTGCCGGTAGCATGCTAATTAGCACATCAGCCTCGTGCGCACAGTCACTTGCGCTTTGCGCCGCACTAGCCCCATGATTCACAAGCTCTTTAACGGCCTCTGCACTTAAGTCAAAAACGCGCACACTGTGGCCTGCTTTAACTAAGTTTGCTGCCATTGGGCCGCCCATGTTACCTAAACCAATAAATCCTATATTAAGTTTACTCATCGCTTTACCCTTGTAAATTTAGTTGTGAAAAGTACGGCTCTAGCGGATGTTGCTCGCCAAAGCGATTTGCAAAAAAGCTCTCTACTACTTCGCTTGGCACATTAGCTAAGGTTTTAAACTGCCACTGTGGCGTACCGTCTTTATCGATTAGTAAGGCACGTACACCCTCTTGAAACTCGCCCACTTCGCCAGCACGAACCGACATGCCTAATTCCATTTTAAAACAGTCAGCTAAGTTTTTGCCTTTGCTGTGTTTAAGCTGCTCACTCACTAAAGCACAACTTAATGGACAACCATGCGCCAACGATTTTTGTGCACGTTGTAGCCATTTGTCATCTGTGGTTAGGTTTAAAATGTAATCTACCTGCTGCTGTAACGTGTCAAAGTCGCCTAACTTTTGAATTAGCGATAAGTTGGCTTTTAAATTGCCTTTAGGCATACGGCTAGAGTTGTTATCTAACTCAATAAGCAAGTTACTTAGCTTGTCGTGGTTTAAACTTGCTGTTTTACCCCATTTAGTATTGAGTAACGCTTCAACAAGCTCTGGGTATTTATCGGCATTTACAAAGTGATCGGCAAGCGATACAAGCTTAGCGTCTTCACAATTTATTGATGCCGAGGTCAGCCCTAAAAACAAACCAACATGAGCAGGCATTTTATGTAAAAAATAACTGCCACCTACATCAGGGTAAAGCCCAATGGTTTGCTCTGGCATGGCAATGCGTGATGTTTCAGTAACAACACGATGACTGGCACCGGCCATTAAACCTAAACCGCCGCCCATTACAATACCGTTACCCCAGACTAAAATGGGTTTGTTGTAGCAATGAATTAGGTAATCCAGCTGATACTCTTGAGTAAAAAACTCTTCAACCAGTGAGCTCGGTTTACCCTCACTCATTGCTTTGTGTAAGCTCACTACATCGCCACCGGCACAAAATGCTTTTTCATCTGCGCCTTTAAGAACCACTAATGCAATGTTATCGTCTTTGTCCCATTGCTGTAGTTGTGGCTCGAGTAAGCTGATCATCTCAAAATTTAACGCGTTTAATGACTTAGGCGCGTTAAGCGTAGCAAAACCAATGAGTCGGCCATTGTCTGTGGTTGCCGTTTCAAATACCACGGCAGCATCAGCTGAATTTAAACGGGTTAATTCACTCATTAGCCATTCACCCAATTAGCTTTGCGTTTTTCTAAAAAGGCGTTCACGCCCTCTTGCTGATCTTCGGTATCAAATAAACCAACAAACAGCTCTCGCTCCAGTGGCAATGCATTCGCCATTGGCTGATGACGCCCTTTTTGAATCAATGTTTTACATGCAGCAACCGACGATGGGCTTTGCTCTGCTACTTGGTTTGCTAGTTTTAGTGCTGCTGCAAAGCTTTCACCTTGTGCAACCACTTCTTCCACTAAGCCAATTTGTAGCGCTTTATCGGCTTTTAAGCGCTCACCGCATAAAATCATGCGTTTTGCCCAGCCTTCACCTACGAGCCATGCTAAGTTTTGCGTTCCACCAGCACAGGGTAATAAACCCACTTTTGCTTCAGGCAATGCCATTTGTGCTTGCTCTTCGGCAATACGAATATCACAAGCAAGCGCTACTTCAAGCCCGCCACCCATTGCATAGCCATTAATGGCTGCAACCGACACGCCTCTAAAATTAGTTAGCGCTTCAAACGCTTCACCAAATACACATGACATATCTGCGGCGACACCTTTGTCGCCACTGGCAAATACATTTAGGTCGGCACCGGCGCTAAAAAACTTCTCGCCTTCACCAGTCAGTACTAATGCATAAATATTTTTATTAGTGTTGAGCTGATTAACTGTGTCTTTAAGCGCCACTAAAGTGTCTTTCGTCCAGGTATTCGCTGGCGGATTCGACATAGTTAAAATAGCTACATGGCCTTCAATAGTTAACTCAATGCTAGGATTTGACATACTAATCTCCTTATAAAACTTCGCTGGCTGATTCGGCTAAGATACGACGCGCAATAATTACGCGCATAATTTCGTTAGTGCCTTCTAGAATTTGATGAACACGTACGTCACGTACATGGCGTTCAAGTGGGTACTCTTTTATGTAACCATAGCCACCATGAATTTGCAGCGCATCGTTACACACAGTAAAACCAACATCGGTTGCAAAGCGTTTAGCCATAGCACAATAAGTAGTTTTTTCACTGTCGTTAGTATCAAGTTTAAACGCCGCGAGTCGTACCATTTGGCGTGCTGCTACAAGCTCGGTATTCATATCGGCAATTTTAAATTGTAGCGCTTGAAATGCTGCCAATGGCTTACCAAATTGGGTACGCTCTTTTAAATACTCACGTGCAGTATTTAATGCAGCTTGTGCAGTGCCAATAGAACAAGTGGCAATATTAATACGGCCACCATCTAAACCTTGCATGGCAAACTTAAAGCCTTCGCCCTCAGCGCCTAACAAGTTTGCTGCTGGAATTCGTACATCTTCAAAACTGATTAAGCGTGTTGGTTGGGCATTCCAACCCATTTTTTCTTCTGCTTTGCCGTACTCAATACCTTTGGCATCTGCTGGTACAACAAACGCTGAGATTCCACTTGGGCCATCTGCCCCTGTACGTGCCATTACCACTAAAATCTCTGTTTCACCGGCGCCTGAAATAAACATTTTTGAGCCGTTAATAACATACTCATCACCATCACGAACTGCTTTAGTTTTTAATGAGGCAGCATCAGAGCCAGAACCTGGCTCAGTTAAACAGTAAGAGGCTAACAACTCGCCCATTACCAATTGTTCAACATATTTATCTTTTACTGCATCGGTACCAAAGCTTGCGATCATCCAGGTTGCCATATTATGAATGGTCAGCATAGCCGTGGTAGCTGTACAACCCAGTGCAAGTTGTTCAAAAATAATGCTTGAATCTAAACGAGATAAACCTAAGCCACCGGCTTCTTCAGGCGTGTATAAGCCACAAAAACCAAGCTCACCAGCGGCTTTAATGGTGTCTTTTGGGAAAATATGTTCGCGATCCCACTTAGCAGCGTGTGGTGCTAGTTCAGATTCTGCGAATTGGCGCGCCGTTTGCGCAAAAGCTTGTTGGTCTTCAGATAAGTTAAAGTCCATGGTAGACCTCTTGTTGTGTTTTGTTTGTTGTCGGTGCATCCCACAAAGGGAGTTATTAGTGAGGAGCGACAACATTGTGTGTTGTGCCCCTCTTTTTTATTGATTATGCGGTTAAAATGTTACTTAAGATTAATACTCATATTTGGACCTGAAGCGATATCATCTTCAAACCAGCGAGAAGTAATGGTTTTGGTTTCTGTGTAAAAACGAATACCTTGTTTACCATACGTGTGAGTATCACCGTAGAATGAGCCTTTCCAACCCGTGAACGAGAAAAATGGTAATGGCACAGGAATTGGCACATTAATACCCACTTGACCCACTTCAATTTCGTGTTGGAATTTACGCGCAGCCGCACCACTTGAGGTGAATAATGAAGTACCGTTGCCGTAAGGGCTCTCGTTAATAAGCGCAATGGCTTCTTCAAGGGTATCAACAAACATACACGCCAATACTGGGCCAAAAATCTCTTCTTTGTACAAGTTCATATCTTTGGTTACATCAGTAAATAACGTAGGACCTACCCAGTTACCTTGCTCGTAACCTTCAACGCTAAAATCAGAGCCATCAATTAAACAAATAGCGCCTTGTGCTTTACCATCAGCAATCAGTGATAAAATACGTGCTTTTGCAGCAGGCGATGTTTGTGGGCCATAAGCCGCATCAGCATCATCCCAAACACCTGGGCGTACACCTTCAAAGCCTGCTTTAATTTCATCAACCCAGTCTTTTGCTTGACCAACAAATACAGCCACAGAAATACCCATACAGCGCTGACCTGCTGCACCTACAGAGGCACCCACAAGGTTATTAACAACATGCGATTTACTCGCATCAGGCATAATTACCATGTGGTTTTTAGCGCCAACACACGCCTGAACACGTTTTAAGTTTTGTGTGCCTTTAGAGTAAATGTATGCACCTACACCACATGAACCCACAAATGAAATAGCACGAACGGCTTTGTCTTCTAATAAGCGGTCAACTTGTGGTTTTGTACCATGTACTACTTGTAACACGCCTTTAGGTGCACCGGCTTCAATAAATAGCTCAGCTAAGCGCATAGGAGTAAGTGGATCTTGCTCAGAGGGTTTTAAAATAAAGGTGTTACCACACACAATTGCCAGTGGGAACATCCACAATGGGATCATTGCTGGAAAGTTAAATGGCGTAATACCTGCACATACACCCAGTGGTTGCATGTAAGAATACGTATCGATTTTACGCGCTACGTTTTCCATGGTTTCACCCATCATTAACGACGGCGCATTAGCAGCTTGTTCAACTACCTCAATACCACGCCACACATCACCTTTTGCATCTTCAAACGTTTTGCCTAGCTCATGACAAATTATAGTGGCTAGTTCATCATGGTTTTCTTTTAATAGCGCCGCGTATTTCATCATAATGCGCGCACGCTCTGTAATAGGCACATCTTTCCATGTTTTAAATGTTTCGCTTGCTGATGCAATCGCCGCATCCATTTCTGCGTCTGTAGCGCATGGCACTTGCGCGAGCACTTCTTGATTAGCTGGGTTTACAACATCAATTAATTCATTTGACGTTGACTGAACGAACTCGCCGTTAATTAGTAAAGGTACTTGGTGCATAATAAATCCTATTGAGTCAATTTAATTTCCGCAGCGCTGTGATTGTTATAGTTGCTGCGGCTTTGTTATCAGTTAAAGTGCTTCGACTGCCATAGCAACGGCTTCACCGCCACCTATACACAAAGACGCAACGCCTTTTTTGAGGCCTCGGTTTTTAAGCGCATGAATAAGTGTTACTAAGATACGTGCGCCACTAGCACCAATTGGGTGGCCTAGTGCACACGCACCACCATTCACGTTTACTTTGCTTTCATCGAGCTTTAATTCGTTAATAGCCAGCATGGTGACCATGGCAAACGCTTCATTAATTTCCCATAAATCAACATCGGCGGTTGTCCAGCCAGCTTTTTCAAGAACGCTGTTCATTGCGCCCACTGGGGCTACGGTAAATTCACTTGGTTTTTGAGAGTGAGTACTGTGAGCAACAATTCTACAAAGTGGTGTTAAACCCTCAGCTTTTGCTTTTGATTCGCTCATTAGTATTAGCGCAGCACCACCATCTGAAATAGACGATGAGTTTGCGGCAGTAATAGTGCCGTCTTTTTTAAATGCAGCTCTTAAGCTTGGAATTTTTTCAGGTCGTGCGTTGCCAGGTTGCTCATCAATTGAAACGGTGATGTCACCCTTACGCGTTTTAATAGTGTGCGGAGTAATTTCGCTATCAAACCACCCATTGTCTATGGCTGCATTTGCTTTACTTAATGAACCCAGTGCAAACGTATCCATTTGCTCACGACCAATACCGTATTCATCGGCTGTGTCTTGAGCAAAGCAACCCATTGCTTTATTGTCGTAGGCGTCTTCTAAGCCATCACTCATCATGTGATCTTTAATTTCGCCATGTCCCATACGCATACCGCCACGGGCTTTAGGAATAAAGTAAGGTGCATTGGTCATGCTTTCCATACCACCAGCGATTGCTGATTCAATAGAACCTGCTTTAATAAGGTCATTCGCTAACATCGCTGCTTTTAATCCAGAGCCACAAACTTTATTAATAGTGGTAGCGCCGGTGCTTAGTGCAAGCCCTGCTTTAAGCATTGCTTGACGCGCAGGCGCTTGGCCTAAACCGGCTGGTAATACGCAGCCCATAATTACTTCATCAATTGCATCATTGCTTAAACCCGTTTGAGCAAGTGCGCCTGCAATGGCCGTAGCACCTAATTCAGTAGACTGCGCATCACTTAGTGCGCCCATAAATCCACCCATTGGGGTGCGTTTTGCTGCTACAATTACAACGCTTTCGAAAGACATAAAAGGCTCCATTTTCAATTAACGCAAACATGTTTTATTATGTTTAGCTTAATGTTTAAACTAATCTGATAAATACGAGCATACATAAAATTTACGTTTACGCCAACGTAAATCTAAAATCAACTTTCTAATTAGTGTAAAAACTGTAAAGTTAGCTTGCTAAAAATTTATTACATACTGTCTAACTGGCTTATAACGTTTATAAACACTCAACTTCTGCTGCATTTCCGCTTTTATTTTATACGTCTAAAGTATAACAACCAGATCGCACTTTACCTTTACGTAAACTTCACTTATATTGGAGTTATTCGAATGAGGTAAACATTACAATGAAATCAGATAATCAAACAAACTTTGCAAATTCAGCCAACGAGCCGACTAAAAACGAACAAACTTTTAGCATTAGTGAATTGGCTAAAGAATTTGATATTACCACCCGCTCTATCCGTTTTTACGAAGACCAAGGGTTAATATCGCCAGAGCGCAATGGTCAAACACGTATTTACTCAAAGCGCGACAAGGTACGCCTTAAGCTAATACTTCGCGGTAAACGTTTAGGTTTCACCTTAGCTGAAACAGGTCGTTTGTTTGAACTGTATGATGCTGATAAATCAAGTGCAAAACAGTTAGTTACTATGCTTGACCTTATCAGTGAGAAAAAAGCCGATCTTTCACAACAGATGGATGACATTAAAGTGGTTCTTATGGAACTGGTCACCGCTGAACGTCGCTGTCGCGACACGCTTAGCAAAATAGATGAATAAAATATAACAACGTCATCAACACACAGGAATTAATCATGAGCACTATTTCACTATATAAAGAAATGAACTTTGGCCTTGGCGAAACTGCAGATATGATCCGCAATCACGTAAACAGCTTTGCCAGTCAAGAAATTGCCCCACTAGCTGAAAAAACTGACCTTGATAATGCGTTCCCCAATGAACTTTGGCCGCAAATGGGTGAAATGGGCGTGCTTGGCATGACCGTGGATGAAGAGTTTGGTGGTGCTGGCTTAGGCTATTTGGAGCACGTTATTGCCATGGAAGAAATTAGCCGTGCAAGTGCCTCTATTGGTTTAAGTTACGGTGCGCATTCAAACCTGTGTGTTAATCAAATAAACCGTAATGGTTCGCAAGCACAAAAAGAAAAATACTTACCTAAACTAATTAGCGGCGAGCACATTGGTGCGCTAGCGATGAGTGAGCCTAACGCGGGCTCTGATGTTGTTTCTATGAAACTTAAAGCAGAGAAAAAAGGCGATAAATACATTTTAAACGGTAATAAAATGTGGATCACTAATGGCCCCGACGCAGATACACTGGTAATTTATGCAAAAACAGATTTAAACGCCGGCGCTAAAGGGATTACAGCCTTTATTGTAGAAAAAACATTTCCTGGTTTTTCAACCGCACAAAAGCTCGACAAACTCGGCATGCGTGGTTCAAATACCTGTGAATTGGTATTTGAAAACTGTGAAGTACCCGAAGAAAATATTTTAGGTAACTTAAACGAAGGCGTTGAGGTACTTATGAGTGGCCTTGATTATGAACGTGTTGTTTTAGCGGCTGGCCCACTTGGCATAATGCAAGCGTGTATGGATATTGTGGTTCCTTACATCCATGAGCGTAAGCAATTTGACAGCCCTATTGGTCAATTTCAGTTAATACAAGGCAAAATTGCCGATATGTATACACAAATGAATGCAGCTCGCTCATATGTGTACACAGTAGCCAAAGCATGTGATCGCGGCGAAACCACCCGTAAAGACGCTGCTGGCGCAATTTTATACGCTGCTGAGCTTGCAACTAAAATGGCATTAGATGCAATTCAGATTTTAGGCGGCAATGGTTACATAAACGAATACGCAACAGGTCGCTTACTGCGTGATGCGAAATTATATGAAATTGGTGCCGGCACCTCTGAAATACGCCGTATGTTAATTGGTCGCGAATTATTCACTGAAAGCCGCTAAGGATTAGTTATGACGATTTTAAAATCGAGCGTTAATCCGCATGATCCAAATTTTGTGCAAAATCACAACAACATGTCGGCGCTAGTGGATGATTTACGTAGTAAAGCAGCAACAATACGTTTAGGCGGTGGCGCTGCGCTAAAAGAGCGCCATGAAGGCCGCGGTAAATTGTTTGTCCGTGACCGTATTACCACTTTGCTAGATGAAGGCTCGCCATTTTTAGAAATATCGCAATTTGCTGCCTTTGGCGTTTATGAACAAGATATTCCTTGTGCCGGTGTGGTTGCAGGTATTGGTCGCGTTAAAGGCGTCGAATGTATGGTGATTGCTAATGATGCGACAGTAAAAGGCGGCACCTATTTCCCGCTGACTGTTAAAAAGCATTTACGCGCTCAAGACATCGCCGAACGTTGTCATTTACCGTGTATTTATTTAGTTGACTCAGGTGGCGCAAACTTACCTGAGCAAGACGACGTATTCCCTGACAAACTGCATTTTGGTCGTATTTTTTACAACCAAGCGCGTATGTCGGGTAAAGGCATTCCACAGATTGCTGTGGTTATGGGGTTATGTACTGCAGGTGGTGCGTATGTTCCTGCTATGGCTGATGAAAGTATTATTGTAAAAGAGCAAGGCACTATCTTTTTAGCAGGTCCGCCACTGGTAAAAGCCGCAACCGGTGAAGTAGTTACTGCAGAAGAGCTTGGTGGCGCCGATGTACACTGTAAAACATCAGGTGTTGCCGATCATTACGCTGAAAATGATGCTCATGCGTTGTCGATTGCTCGCCAATGTATTGAACGTATTAACTATTCGCGCCCTACCTCACCATTACTCGAAGAAGTAAAAGCCCCTCGTTATGATATTAACGAGCTTTACGGCATTGTCGGTACTGATCTTAAAAAGCCATTTGATGTCCGTGAAGTCATTGCGCGTACTGTTGATGATTCATCGTTTGATGAATTTAAACGCTACTTTGGTGAAACACTGGTAACAGGCTTTGCCAGCATTTATGGTCATCCCGTAGGCATAGTGGCTAACAACGGTATTTTATTTAGTGAGTCTGCGCAAAAAGGCGCGCACTTTATTCAACTGTGTGCTCAGCGCAACATTCCCCTGGTATTTTTACAAAACATTACTGGTTTTATGGTTGGTAAAAAATACGAGTCTGAAGGCATTGCTAAACACGGCGCTAAAATGGTGATGGCGGTATCGTGTGCCGATGTACCCAAATTTACTATTTTAATCGGGGGCTCATACGGTGCAGGTAACTATGGTATGTGTGGCCGCGCGTTTGAACCGACCATGATGTGGATGTGGCCAAATGCCCGTATTTCGGTTATGGGTGGTGAACAAGCCGCTGGTGTAATGGCGCAAGTAAAACAAGATGGTTTAGCCCGCAAAGGCGAAAGCATGAGCGAGCAACAAATTAGCGATTTTAAAAAGCCAATCATCGATCAATACGAACAGCAAGGCCACCCTTATTATGCCAGTGCCCGTTTATGGGATGATGGCATTATTGACCCTGCCGATACACGCAATGTTCTTGGGCTTGCACTTAGCGCAGCTAAAAATGCCCCTGAGCGTGAATCGAAATTTGGCGTATTTAGAATGTAATGGGAGCTTAAAATGTCAGTAACACTACAAATAACAAAATCTAATGTGGCTGTACTTGTTTTAAGTCGCCCAGAAAAACGCAATGCCTTTAATAGCGACGTTATCCATGAGCTAATTCAATGTATTGAACATGCTAATACGCTCGATATTCGTGCCCTAGTATTAAAAACTGAGGGTAAACACTTTTCAGCCGGTGCCGATTTAGCCTGGATGAAATCGATGGCAGATAACAACTATAACGATAATTTGGCCGATTCAATGCAGCTGGCTAAGCTAATGCAAGTTTTAGCGCAAAGCCCACACCCTACTATTTGTGCGGTACAAGGCGCAGCATTTGGTGGCGCATTGGGATTAATTGCTTGCTGTGATATTGCGCTCAGTAAAGACGACGCCCAATTTTGTTTAAGTGAAGTTAAATTAGGCTTAATTCCTGCTGTTATTAGCCCTTATGTAATAAAAGCTATTGGTGAGCGCGCTGCTCGTCGTTACTTTTTAACGGCTGAAGTATTTGATGCGCATACGGCCAAACAGCTGGGGCTAGTTCACCAAATTACAGGGAATTTAGACTGTGCACTGGATAACCTATTACAAACGCTGATAGATAATGGCCCGGTAGCGGTTAAAGCAGCTAAAGCGCTTATTAATGATGTGGCAAACAAAGAAATCGATAACGAAATAATTGCGCTCACTGCAGAACGTATAGCCAAAATTCGTGTATCAGACGAAGGTCAAGAAGGTCTAACAGCCTTTTTTGAAAAACGCCCTCCCCAATGGCAACTCTAGGACGCATTATGAACACAGTACACTTACAAAAAATTCTGATTGCTAATCGCGGAGAAATTGCTTGTCGTATTATGCGAACAGCAAAGCAAATGGGCTTGACCACGGTTGCGGTTTATTCAGATGCAGATAAAAACGCTCAACATGTAAAAATGGCGGATGAAGCCTATCATATTGGCGCAGCGCCGAGTAAAGACTCATACCTAGTTGCAGATAAAATACTTAACGTTGCCAAAATGAGTGGTGCTGATTGTATTCACCCGGGCTATGGATTTTTATCTGAAAACAGCGAATTTGCAAATGTTTGTGAAGCTAATAACATTGCCTTTATTGGGCCGCCAGCAAGTAGCATAGAAGCTATGGGCTCTAAAACCCGTGCAAAAGAAATTATGGCAGCCGCTAATGTTCCTTTGGTGCCAGGTTATTATGGCGATAAACAAGACCCTAGCTTTTTACAAGCTGAGGCTGAAAAAATTGGCTACCCTGTGCTTATCAAAGCGGCCTTTGGTGGCGGTGGTAAAGGCATGCGTATTGTTTCAAAAGCCAGTGAGTTTATAAGCGCATTAGAAGGCGCTAAACGTGAAGCTATTGCCGGTTTTGGTAATGATCTGGTTTTGCTTGAGCGTTATGTTGACCAACCACGCCATGTTGAAGTACAAGTATTTGCTGATAACTATGGCAACTGTGTGTATTTAGGTGATCGTGATTGTTCATTACAGCGTCGGCATCAAAAAGTGATTGAAGAAGCGCCTGCCCCCGGTTTATCAGACTCGTTGCGAAAAGAAATGGGCGAAGCCGCGGTACGATGTGCCCTAGCAATTGACTACCGAGGCGCTGGCACTGTGGAATTTTTACTCTGTGGTGATGAGTTCTTTTTCATGGAAATGAATACTCGCTTGCAAGTAGAGCACCCAGTGAGTGAAATGGTCACAGGCGTTGATTTAGTTAATTGGCAAATTAATGTAGCCAGTGGTTTAGCGTTACCTTTAGCGCAAGCAGATATTCAGCTACAAGGCCACAGCTTTGAAGCACGTATTTACGCTGAAGATCCAAGTAATGACTTTATTCCGTGCTCTGGCACTATTGAGGCACTATTTACGCCCGCTAACAGTGAATATGTACGTATTGATACTGGTATTGCCCAAGGTGATGAAATAAGTCCGTATTACGATCCAATGATTGCCAAACTTATTGTTCATGATGATAACCGCGACCAAGCACTTTCGCGTTTACAACAAGCATTAACACAATTTCATTTAGCCGGATTTAGCACTAATATCAGCTTTTTATATAATTTAGCGATTCATCCACGCTTTAAACAAGGTGCTCCAAGCACCCACTTTATTGCAGAGCAAGGTGAAGCGTTAGTTACTATTGACCCTTCTTTATTACAAACTAGCCGCTTAATTGCAGGTTTTGCGTATTTAGCATCACTTGGTAGTAATACAAGTAGTGCAAATCCATGGCAACAATTACATGGGTTTAGTTTAAATGCGCCGCAACAAGTTAACATTCCATTTAGCGATACCCCCTTAAGCGCAATAAAAACCGCGCAGGGCTATAGCATGACCATTAATGACAACACCTTTGAAGTGCAAGGTGAGTTAACTAATGGCTACTGCAACGTATCGATTAATGGCGCTAAACACACTGCGCATGTTAGCCACGTTGATAATGCCATTACTGTAATGAACCAAGCACTGCAAACTAAGTTTGAATGTGTTGATAAACATTTCATCAGCTCACATGAAAATGAGGCATTACCCCTTGCTGCGCCGCTTAATGGTACTGTAGTTAAACACTTGTTAGAGGTGGGAAGTACCATCACTAAAGGCGATGCTGTGGTTATTATTGAAGCGATGAAAATGGAATACACACTTAATGCCCCACATGATGGCGTACTTAAAAGCTACTGCTTTGCTGAAGGTGAACTGGTAAGCCATGGCGCATTACTGGCCATTGTTGAGGACACAACTGCAGAGGAACCCGCTTAATATGAGTTCATTATTACCTAAAGCAGTGCGCATTGTTGAAGTGGGCGCCAGAGATGGACTTCAAAATGAAGCCGCTGTAGAAACTGCTGATAAAATAACGCTTATTAACGCACTCGCCGCTGCAGGCATAAAAGACATAGAAGCCGGTGCGTTTGTCTCACCTAAATGGGTGCCACAAATGGCAGACTCTAGTGAAGTAATAAGCGCACTTAATTTACCTGAGGTTAATCTCAGTGCCCTTACCCCTAATTTAAAAGGGGCAGAGGCAGCAGATGCTGTAGGTATTAAAGAATTTGCAATATTTACCGCAGCGAGCGAAGCATTTTGCCAAAAAAATATTAATTGCTCTATTGAGCAAAGTTTGGCGCGTTTTAGTGAAGTTATGGCTTTTGCAAAGGCGAATAACATTCGCGTACGCGGTTATGTAAGTTGTGTGTTAGGTTGCCCGTATGAGGGAGATGTTGACCCTCATACTGTACTGGCTGTCGCTGCTAAACTCTTAAAAATGGGCTGTTATGAAATTAGCCTAGGTGACACCATAGGTGTTGGCACACCCGCTAAAGTAATAGAGCTACTTACATTGCTACTTAAACATATTGATAAATCTAAACTTGCTGTACATTTTCATGACACATACGGGCAAGCGCTCACAAATATTTACGCTGCGCTAAACCTTGGTATAGCAACGGTTGACAGTGCTGTTGCCGGCCTTGGTGGCTGCCCATATGCCAAAGGCGCGTCAGGAAATGTTGCCACCGAAGATGTTGTATACTTACTGCAAGGGCTTGGCATTGAGCATGGAATTGATTTACAAAGGCTTGCTGAGGCAGGTTGGCAAATTACGAGTGCACTGAACAAACATCCTGCTAGCAAGGTTTCTGCAGCATTACACGCACAATAATTATATAGCACAGAATGAGGAGTGACTCATGGCCGGTTTTGATAAAGTAGTTTCTAGTTATGAAGCTGCAATGGAAGGTTTAAAAGACGGCGATACAATAATAGCCGGTGGTTTTGGCTTATGTGGTATCCCTGAGGGGCTAATTGCCCAAATTAAAAAAATGCAAACTAAAGAATTAACCGTTGTTTCTAATAACTGTGGTGTTGATGACTTTGGTTTAGGGCTGTTACTGCACGACAAGCAAATTAAAAAGGTGGTCGCCTCATACGTTGGCGAAAATGCCTTGTTTGAACAGCAACTACTAAGTGGCGAGATTGATGTAGAACTTACGCCACAAGGTACTCTTGCTGAAAAAATGCGTGCTGGTGGTGCAGGAATACCTGCTTTTTACACAGCCACAGGTTACGGCACACCGGTTGCTGAGGGTAAAGAAGTAAAAGAGTTTAATGGTCGCCCTTATATTTTAGAAGAGTCAATTACCGGTGAATTCGCTATTGTAAAAGCATGGAAAGCGGATCGCTACGGCAACTTAGTATTTCGTCATACAGCCATGAACTTCAATCCAATGGCGGCTACTGCGGGTAAAATTACCGTTGCAGAAGTAGAGGAAATTGTTGAACCAGGCGAACTTGAGCCAAGCCAAATACATACGCCAGGAATTTTTGTTAACCGCGTTATAAAAGGTAACTTTGAAAAACGCATTGAACGTGTTACCACACGAGATTAAGCAGGAGCACTAACAATGGCATTATCACGTGAACAAGTCGCAATGCGCGTAGCTCAAGAGTTACAAGATGGGTTTTATGTTAATTTGGGCATTGGTATTCCGACACTCGTCGCAAACTATGTACCCGATGGCATAGAAGTTATGCTACAGTCCGAAAATGGTCTTTTAGGCATGGGCGAATACCCTACTAAAGCCACTGTTGATGCGGATATGATCAACGCGGGTAAAGAAACCGTGACGGCAGCTACCGGTGCAGCTATATTTAATAGTGCAGATAGTTTTGCCATGATACGGGGTGGTCATGTAGACTTAACCGTTCTGGGCGCGTTTGAGGTAGACCAAAACGGTTCTATAGCCTCATGGATGATCCCTAAAAAATTAATTAAAGGCATGGGCGGAGCGATGGATTTAGTCGCAGGTGCAAAAAACATTATTGTTACCATGACCCATGCCAGTAAACACGGCGACTCTAAGTTATTAGAAAGCTGTACGTTACCGCTAACGGGCGTTAACTGTGTTAAAAAAATAGTTACTGATTTAGCCGTTCTAGAAGTAAAAGACGGCGCATTTCATTTACTAGAACGCGCACCAGGCGTATCAGTTGATGAAATTATTAGCAAAACGGCAGGTAAATTGCTTGTTAATGGTGATATTCCTGAGATGGTGTTTTAAACCACTCATAATTTCACTCTGTATCGACCTCATTCCCAGTGCCAATGGCGCTGAGTTACCCAAAATCCCTCGTAAGAGGGATTTTTTTTGTCTATATTTTAGTTTTTGCACTATAGTGACAATTTAACGCACCACTTAGGTGAATTCGACCTAATAAAATAAATAAATTGCTGATATAGTTAGTTTTTATTTTTGGTTTAATTATTGCCTATTACTAGGCGATTGAAATAACTTTATACTGGATACCATGCAAACACCTATTCGCGGCCTTCGCTCTTTTTGTTTTGCAGCAAAAAGCTTAAGTTTTAAACATGCTGCTAAAGAGCTTTACTTAACGCCCTCGGCTGTAAGCCACCAAATTAAACAGCTAGAAGAGCAGCTAGGCATTGATTTATTTCAAAGACAAACTCGATCTATTAGTTTAACGCCTGCAGGTAAAAACTTTTTTGAAGCAATTTATCCAATTATAAATATGCTAGAGAGCACCATTAATGAATTTAGTCAGTTACAACAAAATGTAAACTTAACCATTACTCTGCCCGAATTTTTTGCCAGTGAATTGTTAATGCCTAAGCTCAGTGAATGGACCAGCGAGCACCCTAATATTAATTTACACATGGATACCCTCAAAACTCGAAAGGAATTAACCCGCCAAAGTGATTTATCTATAATTTTATCTTCAAGTAAACCGCTTGATGGACTGGCTACTGAGTTATTTAATTTAGAATATATTCCAGCGTGTAATAAAAAACTGCTTGAACAATGGCAAAACGATCATTGCCAAGCGCTTAATCAAGTGCCGCTTATTGTGCATAAAGCACGCCCTTGGGCTTGGCATCAGTGGGCAGAAAAAGTTGGGATTGATGACTTTTCACCAACACAAATTATTCAAATAGATAGTATGTTTGGTGTAGCAAGAGCGGCGCAACAAGGTATGGGCATTGCACTCATTCCTCTGCCAATTAGCCAAAGCTGGCTGGATGAGCAATGGCTTTATAAACTATTTGAACAACCCCTTACCACCAAAGATAAATACTACTTGGTACAACATGGCTCTAGTACGGCAAACCACCCGCTCGATTTGTTTGCCAAATGGGTAATTAACACCTTCAGACAAACAAAATGACTATTAATTAAACGCCCCCTACATGGGCGTTTAATTATTTACGACCTTTTTAAAATATTTTTTCGTGTCTCACGCAAACCTAAAAAATAAAATATAAACTGCATTATCAACAACTTGCACAACCTTCTGTTAACTAAGTTTATAGATTAGATTTTTTCACTTATTAGTTTTGTTTTTATCGCTTGTCGAAATTGAGTAAAAACTCTAAAGTTAACTCAACAAATCAGCAACGACCAAAAATAATAAAACGCGTTACTGAAACCAAATTTAATTAGTTTGTAACAACAAGCTAGTACAAAAGAATCTTTATTGTGTGTGAAGATGTTGTCAGTGTAAAAAACAGCTCAAGTTCGGTGGTGACTTAGCTTGGGTTGTTTTTATTTTACGCTTACACCCGCCAATAAATATAAGAATCTTTATTGTGTGTGAAGATGTTGTCAGTGTAAAAAGCAACTCAAGTCCGGTGGTGACTGAGCTTGAGTTGTTTTTATTTACATTCACATCAGCAACAATAATTCAGCATTAGTTTTTACTAATACAACCCCCCGAATCTTTATTGTGTGTGAAGATGTTGTCAATTGAAATGCAGCGACCTTATTTAAGTATCGCTGCTTTTTTTTACTTTAAATTTGCTTGAAAGCTAATAAGTTTAAACATCATCTGATCTGTTTATTTCATCGCGAGCAACAAATTCTAATACAGTGGCATTAATACAATATCTATCTTGACCATTTGGCCCTTCACCCGGGAATAAATGCCCTAAATGAATCCCGGTACTTTTAGATTTAAGCTCAATACGTTGCATTCCCCAACTGTTATCTTCATGCTGCGTTACGCTGTCTTTTACAGGGTGTGTAAACGACAACCAGCCAGTACCCGAATTAAATCTGTCGCGGGTATCAAACAAGGGTTCACCACTGAGTTTATCGATAAAAATGCCATCGGGGGTGTTTTTAAAAATAGCGTACTCTTTGCAATACGGGCTGTCGGTTTTAGCGTTAAACGCTACTTTATAAGCTTCACTGTCACCGAGTTTAAATGCCCCTAGCGCTTTATAAAATAGTTCGGCATCCATATAACCTTGGCGAGAATACACTTCTACTCCATCTTCTAAAAATAGTATGGTGGGTGTAGCCCACGTAGCCGATTTGATGGTTAAGCCATTGAGCTGATCAGCATGGCGAAATGTCATTGGTATTGTGCCTTTATAGTCATTAGCTACCGCCGCTTTAAATTTTTCACAGTAAGGGCAGTAATCGCGAGAATCTAAAATAACAATTTGTTTGCCAGTCAACAATGCAGTGTTATCAACCTGCTGCTTTTCATCTTGACTAAAAACAACGCCGGTTGAATGGTCTGGGCAATAACCGTTTGGATTTTTTTCAAGATAATTTTGATGATATTCTTCAGCAGAATAAAATTGCTCTAGTGGCTTAATTTGTGTAGCTATTGTTCCATAACCTGCTTCAGTGAGTAACTGCTGATACTGCTGTGTTACCGCAAGCGCGGTGTTTGCTTGCTCGTCACTTGTAGTTAAAATAATAGAGCGATATTGTGTGCCTACATCATTACCTTGGCGGTTTTTTTGAGTCGGATCGTGGCTTTCGTAATAATTTTGCAGCAGCTCTTTTGCCGAAATAATATTGCTATTAAATGTAACCTGCACCACTTCAGCGTAGTTATCTTCATCAAAGCGACGCGATAGCTTAGTTATATTTCTGTAGGTTGGTTTAAACCCATGCCCATCGGCATAGCCCGACTCTGCATCGAGTACCCCATTAAGTGCTTCATAGCGTTTTTCTGCCCCCCAAAAACAACCCGAGCCAAGCACTAGCTTTTCTACATGCATGGTGGCATTTAAATCACTGGGTTTAGTTACTTCGTCTGACGAAATTGCGCTCATCGTACTTAGTAATCCCGACATAGCAAATGTAGCTAATATTAACCCCTTAAACATACGATTACCTCTTAGTTTTAGTTACTCTAGGGTCTGTTGACCTTCCAAGGTTAAATTTGCAGCAGTCTGTTTGGTGTTTAGGCAAGGCATAGCCCATGTCGTGTGGTTATTCCCCATAAATAGGCGATAACGCAGCATCAATGCCAAACAGGCGCTGCCCGAAGGGTTCTGCCTAGGAGCGATTTACCCTTTGTTGCCTACATGGATGTAGGTAAGGGGCGTGAGCAGGACGCGGAAGCTTTGCTCGGTTTTTACTTAGCCCACTAGGTTACAAACCTCGCGCCGCGATTAAACCGCTCCTAGTTTGAACAATTTTAATCCGCAAAGGTCAACAGACCCTAAAGCAGACCTGTGAACTCAACAATAAATTTCACACACAACAAAACTTTACGGATGAGGGAGTTTATTCGATCCGAGCTTGTCTATTAATATCGTAATAGTACAGCGACTGTGATAGCTTAAATGTAATTAATATTAATAAGTTATCGATATGAGCATGATTCCTAGTATAAAAATTTTAACGAACTCTAGCCTGCTTTTTGATGTTTCTCACTACAGCGAACCACACATACTTGCGACCCAAAAAAAGCTTTGGGCACTCGCCCAACACTGTAAAAACAGCAATGAATTTATCGATTTGGTACCAGCTATGAATTCGTTAACTTTGTATTTAAAGTCCTCAGAAATGCTTAATAAATGGTACAACACCTTAGCTAAGTTATGGGAGGAAGTAGATGATTATCAGTTTGATAGCCAGCACCACCAAATTAATACCTACTACCAAGGTGAAGATTTAGATTACGTAGCTAACTATCATCAACTCACAATTGATGAAGTGATTAACTTACATAGTAAAGAGTTATATCACGTTCTATTTTTAGGCTTTGTTCCCGGTTTCCCTTATTTACATGGGCTCAACTCACGGTTATTTACCCCAAGGCGCGATAACCCGCGAGTGAGTGTACCTAAAGGCGCAATTGCCATTGGAGCAGACCAAACAGGTATCTACCCTGAAGATTCGCCAGGTGGTTGGCATATTATTGCTCACACTGATGCCTGCTTATTTGATTCTAAAGCGGCTAATCCTTGCTTATTTAAACCTGGCGATACCATAGAGTTTGTGCCTGTAAAAGGAGTAAGCAATGATTAAAGTAATCAAGAGCGGTATTCAACTAACAATTCAAGATTTAGGCCGTGTGGGTTTTCGACATTTAGGGGTAAGCCGCTCAGGCAGCCTTGATACCTGTGCGCACATCATTGCAAACCGTTTATTAAATAACACCGACAACGCTGCCGTGCTGGAATTAACCGTGGGTTTATGCGAACTGCAATTTCAGTGTGATACCGTTATTGCCCTTCATGGAGCCGACCTCAAAGCAACCCTTGATGGACACCCGCTTTATCCAGGCTGGAGTTACCCAATAAAAGCAATGCAAACACTTAAATTTGCAACTGGCCGTGGTGGTTCACGAGCCTACATCGCGGTAAAAGGCGGTATTGAATGCCCAGAGGTTATGGGTTCTAAATCTACCGATTTAGGGGCAGCCATTGGCGGCTTTAATGGCCGTGCACTGCAAAGCGGTGATGTGCTAGCCATAAGCCCTTATACTAAACCTTGGTTATGTAATAAGGGCGCCCTTACCCCGCCAAAGCGAAGCATCATCCGTTTACATAAAGGTCCTCATTATGAGCTACTAACACCCGCGTGTATTAATACTTTTTGTGAGGCCTCATTTACTATTAATCCAAATAGTAACCGTATGGGCGTACGCCTAGACCATAAAAATACGGCTATTATGCAACATACACTTTCATTGCCCTCAGTAGCCGTAGCACCTGGGAGCATACAGCTTCCACCTGATGGAAACCCTATTGTATTATTAAATGATGGGCAAACAACGGGGGGTTATCCTTTAATAGCGCATGTAATAGAAGCCGACTTACATCAGTTTGCGCAATTTAGTACTGCTGACCCAATCACCTTTGAATTTGTATCACTTGAGCGAGCAAATGCTGCAAAAAATAAGCTCGATGCACACTTAGCACAACTTAAGCTGAGTTTAAGCCGGTACTGGAATTAATTAATGCTGCACTAAAACTCACTCACTGAGTAACTCGACCGCTATTTATTTACTTTTCTCCTTGCACCTCCTTGGTGCAAGGCAAACTAATTGTTGCAATTTAATTTAACTTTAACGTAATTTTAAATTAAAAATTGCACATTGCATTTTAATCTCCTTGCCAATATCACCACATTGGTGCAACGCCAATTTATTTGGTGCATAAATTATTCTTATTATTTTAAAAAAGCCATGTGACTTAGGTATTTATTTCTGATAAAACAAGGTTAGTCTTTAGCAAACTCGCTATCGTAGGCACTTAATAGGAATGAGGAAAAATTATGTGTTCAATATTCGGCGTACTCGATATTAAATCGGATCCCAGCCAGTTACGCGCTCAGGCAATCGAAATGTCCAAACTGCTTCGCCACCGCGGGCCTGATTGGTCAGGGGTGTATTCATCAGACAAAGCAATTTTAGTGCACGAACGCTTAGCAATAGTAGGCGTATCAAGCGGTGCGCAACCATTATACAACCCAGAAAAAACGCATATTTTAGCGGTAAATGGCGAAATTTATAACCATAAAGAGCTTGCCGCTAATTTAGAAGTCGAGTTTGATTTTCAAACGCAGTCAGATTGTGAAGTTATTTTAGCCTTGTACAAGCAAAACGGGCCTGCATTTTTAGATGACTTAAATGGTATTTTTGCCTTTTGTTTATATGATGAAGAGCAAGACGCTTACCTAATTGGTCGCGACCACATTGGTATTATTCCACTGTATACAGGCCACGATGAGCATGGCAACTTTTATGTAGCATCAGAGCTAAAAGCGCTTTCACCTATTTGTAAACATATAGAAGAGTTCCCACCTGGGCATTACCTTTACAGCAAAGACGGTAAATTAACACCGTACTACCAACGTGATTGGCAAAGCTACGATGCAGTTAAAAACAACGATGCCAAGGCAGAAGATGTAAAAGATGCTCTAGAAGCCGCGGTAAAACGCCAACTAATGTGTGACGTACCCTACGGTGTATTATTATCAGGTGGATTAGATTCGTCGGTTATTTCAGCTATTACTCAACATTTTGCCGCAAAACGTATTGAAGACAACGATGAAAGTGATGCTTGGTGGCCTAAACTGCATTCGTTTTCAGTGGGTTTAGAAGGCTCACCCGATTTAGCTGCAGCGCAAAAAGTGGCTGATATGATAGGCACTATTCACCACCCTATCATTTTTACTATTCAACAAGGTATTGATGCTCTTAAAGAAGTGATTTATCACATTGAAACCTACGATGTAACCACTATTCGTGCATCAACCCCTATGTACTTAATGGCACGCCAAATTAAAGCTATGGGCATTAAAATGGTACTTTCAGGTGAAGGTGCCGATGAATTATTTGGTGGTTATTTATATTTTCATAAAGCACCCAATGCACAAGAGTTTCATGAAGAGCTAAACCGTAAAGTATCAAAACTGCATATGTTTGATTGTTTACGTGCTAATAAGTCAATGGCTGCTTGGGGTGTTGAAGCACGCGTGCCATTTTTAGATAAAGAGTTCGTTGATGTGGCAATGCGCATCAACCCAGAAGCTAAAATGTGTAAAGACGAAAAAATTGAAAAACATATTTTACGTGCTGGCTTCGACGGCTACCTTCCAGACGAAGTGTTATGGCGTCAAAAAGAACAATTCTCTGATGGTGTTGGCTACAGCTGGATTGATACTTTAAAAGAGTATGTGAATGAGCAAGTAACGGATCAAGAACTAGCGAATGCTAAATTTAAATACCCAATTAACACGCCAGATTCAAAAGAAGCGTATTTTTACCGCCGTATTTTTGAATCGCACTTCCCGGGCGATGCCTCTGCTAACTGTGTACCACATGGTAAATCAGTAGCATGTTCAACCCCCGAAGCACTGGCGTGGGATGCATCATTTCAAAACAATGCAGATCCATCTGGACGCGCCGCAGGCGTTCACAATGAAGCATATAAAAAATAGTTACCCCCCTATCTTCGCTGCAGCTTAAAAACTGCAGCTTTTCTTCGCTGTCTTAGTGAATAATTTCTTGAAATTTTATGGCACTAAGAGAAGTGAATGAAAAAGCTAAGCCATTCAATTTAATCATTTATGTTTAATCACTGTTGTTTGTCACTTCTCTACAAGCGCAGCGTTTCTTTGCCATTTTTGTAAATTAAATCTCAAAGGTGAGATAAACCTTTGACCAATTTAGTTTAAACAGTAAGATTTAGTCGCTTTTTATAAAAACTATTTCAATCTCGCTTTTTCATTAACCTCATGAACAATATCTATCTAACTCATTATCCCAAATCATAAAAACATAGTTAAAATGTCATTAATAAATCATTTAATAAATGAATAGTGATTTTAAAACGCTGACTTAGTTTTCTACGTATTTAATAGCGTTTTTTTAGTTATTTACTTGTCTGATTAGGCCGAATATTCATTCACTTAGCTTTGCATTCAATGCTATATACGACTATAAAATAATTAGCTGACACATTAGTTATCATTTGTTCAGTTGCCAGATGTGTACAATAAAAAGGCAAAAGCAGCTTAAAGTTTTGCCAAAGTGTTAATTCTTTTGCATTTAATATTTAACTCCCCTATTAGTAAAGGTATGATGGGCAATTAAATTAGTTAGTCTTCTAACTATTCGTGTTATTAGCTTTTGTTATAAATCTAATAAGACGAATACAGTGAACTATAAAAAAACTGGCATTAAGCCAACCTGTTTCATTAACCAATGAGGTATTGCATGAGCGAGAATCATGACAAGTACAGTATTGATAATACGGACTACACCGTAGGTCAAGACAATGTACAAAAGTGGGGATTTGATATACATAACCCTGTATTCGGGATCAGTGCAGGGTTAATAGCACTTTTTTTAATCGCCGTACTAGTGTCAGATGCCGAAGTAGCTAAAACAACACTAAATGGTATCAAAACCGATATTATTAATAATTTTGACGGCTTATTTATGTGGGCTGCCAACTTCTTTGTTATTTTTTGTTTAGTTTTAATTTTTTCACCATATGGCAATATCCGCTTAGGCGGTGACGATGCTAAACCATCGCATTCTCGTATTTCTTGGCTGGCAATGTTATTTGCTGCAGGTATGGGTATTGGCTTAATGTTCTGGGGGGTTGCTGAACCAGTTGCATACTACACTGGTTGGTATGAAACGCCGCTCAATGTAACAGCTAACACACCAGAAGCCGCGAAAATGGCAATGGGTGCAACTATGTTCCATTGGGGTCTTCACCCTTGGGCAATTTATGCTGTAGTTGCGCTTTCGTTAGCATTTTTTACTTACAATAAAGGCTTACCTCTTTCTATTCGTTCGATTTTTTACCCAATTTTAGGTGATAAAGCGTGGGGGTGGCCTGGTCACATAATTGATATTTTAGCTGTATTAGCAACCTTATTTGGTTTAGCAACGTCACTTGGGTTAGGTGCACAACAAGCCTCTGCCGGTATTAATCATGTATTTGGTTTTGAAGGTGGCGTAGGTTCACAAATTCTGGTTATTACAGGTGTTACGTTACTAGCAGTCGTCTCTGTTATTAGAGGCATTGATGGCGGCGTTAAATTACTTAGTAACGTAAATATGCTCATTGCTTTAGTATTACTAGTATTTGTATGTTTAGTTGGTTTTGCGGTCTCTATGGGTAATATCCCTAACACGGTAATGGGGTATGTAGAGAACATTATTCCATTGAGTAACCCACATGGCCGTGAAGATGAAACATGGATGCATGGTTGGACAGTATTCTACTGGGCTTGGTGGATTTCATGGTCACCGTTTGTAGGTATGTTTATTGCGCGTGTTTCGCGTGGTCGTACAATCCGTGAATTTTTAACCGCGGTATTACTTATTCCAACAGCGGTTACTATCCTGTGGATGTCTATCTATGGTGGCATCGCAATTGACCAAGTAGTTAATGGTATTGGTGCTCTTGGGACTGACGGTCTAACAAGTGTCCCTATGGCGATGTTCCAAATGCTTGATGAAATGCCAATGGCGAGTGTGCTTTCTTTCATTGCTATTGTATTAGTACTGGTATTCTTTATTACCTCTTCTGATTCAGGGTCACTTGTAATTGATTCAATCACAGCAGGTGGCAAAATTGATGCACCGGTACCACAGCGTATTTTTTGGGCTACTGTTGAGGGCGCAATTGCTGCTGCATTACTTTGGATTGGTGGTACTCAAGCGATTGAAGCACTACAAGCTGGGGCTATTTCAACCGGTCTACCGTTTACCATTGTTTTACTATTAATGTGTGTAAGCTTAATTTTAGGTTTACGAACTGAGCCTCGCCCAGTTAAATAACACCCTACATTAAAAAACGCCGCTAATTGCGGCGTTTTTTTTACTCTATTTTTCCTATAATATTTTATAACGTTTCGCTAAAGCCAAATTTCACTTAGTGGCGTATCTAACCGATAATGATAACTCAGCTGAGCTTGCAGTAATTCTGCGGTGGCTAAAGCGTCAGTCAGTGCATTATGGTTTTGATACAATGGCAAGGAATAACGCTCCCTTGTATCACTTAACCGTAATGAGCCTAGTTTTGTATTAAATAGCCTACCTAGTAGCCCTTGACGCGCTCTAAGCGCTCGCCTTTCAATTTCCATAGTGTCGACTAGAGCAAATTCAATCCCTTCTTTTATACGTGTGAGCAGCGCATTATAAAAAAAGTGGCGCTCAATGGCGGCATAATGCACCACCACCACTTTCCCTTTAAGTGCATCAAGAAGTGGGGCTAAAATTCGATTGAGGTCGGGAGCTTCATCCACCTCTGAGTGGGTAATACCATGGATAACAATTGACTCTTCACTCAAATCTCGTCGTGGTTGTACTACCCAATGGCGGCTCTCTTTACAGTAAATACGATTAACATTGAAAGGCACTAACCCCACACTAACAATATCATCGGTATTAGCGTCCAGACCTGTTGTTTCAAAATCTAGCGCCACAAAAGGTACATCTTTAAGTGGAGCAGTCTGATTGGTAAATGCCTGCTTATAAAACTCCTTAAGCAACGAGTTTTGCGCACTATGTAAAAGCTGCTCGTAACGACGTGGCCAATCTAACGGTGATTTAGCCATAACTTATTTCACACCTGAATGAGCAGAATAACTAAACTTTAAAAAGCTTTGCGCTTTTTCTAAAATCGCAAAAGCTTCTTTTAAATTACTTTGCTCAAATGGTGAGAGTAAATGCGGATCTAAATCATTATCGGGCGCTTCCCCCTGCTCTATCTGCCATGCCTGATGGCGAATACGTACAGTGGCAATATATTCAAATGCATCACGCAAATCTTGTGCTTTGCCTTTGGGTAATAAGTTAGCCTCGATAATATCCTCTAAGCGCTCAAACGAATTTTGTTTACGTGAACCGACCGCTAATGCATGAACGCGAACCACATCAGATAGCGGCGCTGTACCACGACGTTTTAAGTTCATTGAGCGCTTATGTTGGCCATTGTGCTCAAGTACAAAGCCGTTAAAAAATCCCAATGGTGGCGTTCGATTGCGAGCATTAGCAGCAAGGTTAGCTAAAAAGCGTTTATTTACTTTGCTTTCTTTTGCCACCAGCGTTTTAAGCTCATCGGCCCACTTTAACTTACCCCACACACCATCTAAGTCAAAAAATATCGAGCTATTGAGCAGTGCTTGCGGTTTGGGCTCGGCCATCCAGCTAGCAAATTTTTCTTGCCATTGTTCGCGGGTCATACGCCATTTTTTAAACGAGGCCATAATTTCACCATCACAATAGGTATAGCCACACTTAGCTAAACCATCACACACAAAGTCTGATAAGTTTTGAAAATACTCATCGTGCAATGCCTCATCGAAGCTATTATCTAAAATCAGTGCATTATCTTGATCGGTTACAATTAACTGCTCATCCCGCGCCATTGAGCCCAGCGCAATAAAACAATAAGGAATGGGCGGCTTGCCAAACTTTTCTTCAGCTAGCGCTAATAAGCGTTGTTTAAAGGTACGCCCTATTACTGCCATGGCCGTTCCTATCATATGCGAATTAGCATCTTCGTTTACCATACGTACAAACACGTTAGGGAGTTGGCGGGCATAATGAACTAAATCTTCCACTGATTGCTGCGCTAAAATACCCCGTACTAACAATAAGCTACTTTGTGACTCATAACGTAAAATATCGGATAGCGATATTACCCCTATTGGGCGTTTTTTATGTACCACAGGCAAGTGATGTAAGTTATCTCTAAGCATCGCTAAAACGGCTTCAAATACATAGGCATTACTATCGAGCAAGACTAAACTTGAGGTCATAACCTCTTGCGCAGGCGTATCAAACGTCAACCCTTGGGCAACAACTTTAGTTCGGATATCTCTATCTGTGATGATCCCGACAACTTGTCCGTCATCCTCTTCTGGATCGTCGCTTATTTGTTTTTCTATGTCAGTGACAAGTACTGAAGAGACCGATTCTTGTGTCATTAAAAACGCGACGTCTTGTATGGGAGTTTGCGTAGTAACCGTGACTACATCACGATGAAGTAATGATTTAACTTTAGCGGTGGTTAAGTCATTGCTGTCGGCTTGCTCTACTATAGCTTGATGCAAGCGTACATTGCCATCCACTTCGAAAAAGTCAGCAAAGGTTTCGTATTTATCACAGTATTCGTTAAAAATATTAACGTTAATACAATACGTTAAGGAATCTTCAAGCGCACGAGCCGGAAACCGCACTTTGCGGTTCATTAATAAGCCCATTTGGCCAAAAATACCGCCTGTAGCTAAACGGTTATAGAGCTCGCCATTACGACGTGAAATCTCAACAGAGCCACTGCGAATAATATACAAGTCACTAATATCTTGCCCTAAATGTAGAATATCAGTTTCGGCACGAAAGTAAGCAACCTCTATTTGCATTGCTAATTCATTCAGTGCCTCTGTAGGAAGCGTATCAAATGGGGGGTGTTCAACTAAAAACTGGGCTATTTCAACTTGCTCGGCCTGCATAGGGAATCCTTGTGGCGTGAATCTAGTTGAATTGTGAGCCTAATTGGCTATTTTTTCAAAGAAAAATAGCCAATTTAAGTAAATAGTTAGCGATTAATTATCTACTTGCTCTAACTCCTGCGCTAATTGTTTTGACTCATCACCACGAGGGCTGGTAAAACGTGCAAGTCCTAAATAAATCACCGGTGTTAAATAAAGCGTAAACAATACAGCTAAGGCTAAGCCACCAAACACCACCCAGCCAATCGCGTTACGCGCCTCAGCGCCAGCACCTGTAGACATAATCAACGGTAATGCGCCCAATAAAGTAGAGATCAAAGTCATAGTTATAGGACGTAAGCGTACCAGCGCTGCTTGCTCCACCGCTTTACGTACAGCTAAACCCTGATCTCTTAATTGATCAGCAAACTCAACCAATAAAATCGCATTTTTGGCGATTAAACCAATTAACATTACCAGACCAATTTGCGAATAAATATTAAGTGATGTACCGGTTAAATATAGCGCTAAAATTGCGGATGTAATACCAAAAGGGACGGTGATCATTACTACAATGGCGCTATTAACATTTTCAAATTGTGCCGCCAAAACTAAAAACACAATTAAAAAGGCTAACACGTAAGTCATTAGCACTTCATTTGAAGTTTCTTCAAAAGTGAGTGCCTCGCCTTTGAACGCTAAAGTAATACCTGCTGGTAATGATTGCTCAGACACTTGTTTTATTTGCTCTACCAGTGTGGCAATAGTTAAACCTTCGGGTAATTCCATGCTTAATTCTATGGCACGTCGCTGAGCATGGCGCTCAAGCTCCGCAGCAACGCCCTCTTCTGTAATATTTGCCACACTACTGAGTGGTACTAATTGATTATCGCGGGCGCTTACATATAAATTTGCTAAATCACTTGGGTCGTTAATGGTTTGATTTTGAGCCTGTAACATAATAGGTATTGATTGATCGCCGATGTTTAAATCAGCTATATCGTCGCCATTAATAGCAGCTCTTAAAGTAATGGCAATATCGCTTAACGATACACCGAGTTCTTCTGCGCGTCGTCTGTCTATATTAACGCGAAGTTGTGGTTGCGATGGTTGATACGATACGCGAACCGGTGCAACTTCAGGTACTGCTTTTTCAAGATCTGCTGAAAACTGCTGGGCAGCCTTAAATATTTCAAGATAATCTTGGCCCAGTAAAGCAACTTCAATACCGCCACCTTGGCCACGTAAATTTAAACTATTAGCGCCTCCTGCGTATGCGGGTGCTCCAGGAATATTCATTAAAGGCTGACGGATTTTATTGATGATTTCTTGTTGACTAAAATTACGTTCATCCCAGTGCTTTAAAGGCACAGTAATGAAGACAATATTAGGATCCCACTGACCAACAACCGTGTAAATAGACTCTATTTCACCGCTTTCGACGAAAGGCAGCAAAGTGTCTTCCATTTTAATGGCTTGCCTGTCCATAAAGTTCAAGCCTACACCATCTGGCCCACGAGCAAATATTCTAATTTTACCGCGATCTTCTGTTGGTAATAGCTCGTTATCTAAGCTCATATACAATGCACCTGAGCCGCCGGCCACTAATAAACAGGCAATAAAAGTAAGCCACGCATGATCGAGAACTTTATGAATTGTTTTGGTATATAAATTAGCAAGTACGTTACCAAACTTAGCAAATGGATGAAAACCGCCTTGCTTAAGTTTTAGCTTAGAGGTAAGTGCCGGCACTAACGATAACGCAACAAAGCTTGATATGATAACTGCACCGGCAAGTACGCCCCCAAACTCTCTAAATAAACGCCCTGCAGTAGAGGGTAAAAAAGCGATGGGGACAAACACAGCTGCTAATACCGCCGTGGTGGCAATAACCGCAAAAAATACTTCACGTGTACCTACTACTGCGGCCGCACGCCGGCCAAGCCCTAATCCTCGCTGGCGTTGAATATTTTCACTCACCACAATCGCATCATCAACGATTAAGCCAGTAGCAAGTACAAGTGCGAGCAAGGTTAAAATATTTATGGAGAAGCCCAATGCCCATATCAGTGCTAATGAGCCTATTAATGCTACCGGAATAGCAAATGCAGGTACTAAGGTTGCACGCCATGAGCCAATAAACACCCATAACGTAATGATCACTAGTAGCACTGTAAGCACTAATGAGTTAATCACTTCATCCACTGAACTTCTAATAAATTGTGCGTCATCTGATGTTAAGGTAAATTCCATCTCAGGAAAGCGTTCACGCATTCCTTCTATCAGCTTTAAAACCTCATCTGATATTTCTATGGTGTTAGATTGCGCTTGGCGGATAATTTCCATACCAATAACGGGTTTACCATTAAGTCTTACCATAGAGCGCGGATCGGCTGGGCCAAAATATACCGCGGCGATATCGCTAATACGGGTATCACCACGAATGATAATATCACCTACTTGATCTGGTGTTACCGAGGTAGCATCAGCACGAACAATAATTTGCTGATCGTTTGATTTTAAACTTCCTGCTGGCACATCAAAGGGAGCTTGCCTGAGCACGTCAGCAACATCGGGAATAGTTAAATTGAAGCTGCTGAGCTTAAGCGGATCGATACGTACTCTAAGCACTCGCTCTCTATCACCGTTTAAGCGCACATCAGCAACACCGGGAATAGTTAAAAACTGTGGCGCTAAATCAACATCAACCCGCTCGGTTAATGCCTCTAAAGAAAAACTCTCACTTGATACGGTGAGTGATACAACCGCCTCAGCATCGTTATCGGCTTTTATGATAGATACACGCTCAACTTCTTCTGGGAGCTCTCTTTGCACTCGCGAAACTGACTCGCGTGTTTCATTAGCGGCATCATCCAGATTAACACCAGGTCTAAATTCAACCACAATACGTGAGCTGCCTTCTTCACTTTGTGCACGAATAGATTTAACTCCACTCACACGGGCAACAGCCCCTTCAAGTTTGCTGGTGACTTCAGTATCGACGGTTTCCGGGGAACCACCTGGAAACGAAGCTGATACCGTAATACGCGGCCTATCTACATCAGGAAGCTCGCGTACTTCTACGCCAGCTATTGCGGCGATACCGGCAATAATAATGAGTAGATTAAGTACCACAATAAGTACAGGGCGGCGAATTGCCATAGACGGCAAGTCTTGCATCATAGGTTGCTGTTTCATGGCTACTCCTGCGAACTAGCGATAGGTGCAGAAAAGCTTAATTCTTGATTGGCTCGCAAGCGCTGAACGCCTTCAACAACTAACGTATTGTTTGGCTGTAATGCCCCTGATACGAGTAAGCGCCCAGCCAAGCGTTGCTCTATTTTTACATCAACCCGGGTAGCTTTGTTATCTACACTCGTCCACACATATGGACCCGTTGCGCCCCACAGTAGTGCTGCTTCAGGAATAGCGGCAAAGCGTTGACCTAATACTTTTATATGTACTCGAAAACTCATACCCGGTAAGAATTGTTGATCTTTGTTATTTAACTTTGCTTTGACTCGTAAGGTGCGAGTTTGTGGGTCTATACGTGAGTCTAAATAGGCTATTTCTGCCTCAACAGGCGCTTGCGATTGCCATGGGAACACGCGTACGCTAGCATTATTTCTGAGCATCGCAATTGCTGATTCAGGCGCGTTAAAATTAATGTATAACTGGCGGGTATCATCGATGCTGGCAATCATTGTTTGTGTTGTTATTCTGTCACCCACTTCAACGTCAGTCAGTCCCATAGTGCCACTAAAAGGGGCTCGAACTTGACGATCTTCTAATTCAGTTTCGGCTTGTATGAGAGTAACTTTTGCAAGCTCTACAATGGTTTTTGCATCGTCTACATCACTTTGTGGCACAGCACCCTTAGCTTGGCTTTGTTTTAAACGTTTTAAAGTTCGCTGACTATCTGCTAATTTTATTTTAGCCTCTTCAAGGGCCGCTTTTTGCCTACGTGAATCTAGCTCAAGTAAAATATCACCTTCTTTAACATTATCGCCAGGTTTAAAATGAACCGCTGCTACTTTATCCCCTACGGCAGGATATAAAATAACAGAATGGATAGCTTCAGCGTTACCAACAGCCTGAACTTGCTGTTGTGCTTGTTCCATAGCGATATTTTCAACGACCACGGTAGCACTAATTACTGGCAAACTAACCGATAAGAATATGGCCGTTATGCCCATTAAGAAATTTTGCGACTTCAAAGCAACACCCTAATTAATTATTATTTCCATTATGTTACGCAGTTTAACACCTCTATGATCAATAAATAGCTTAGTACGACAAATTAGCAAAACAACGCGCTGAAATTAAACATCCAGGTATTTTCTACATATTCTTACACCAGCCTACAAAATCACCACATATTTTATGCGTATTTAACATTAAGATTTAGTCATTAGAGTGAACATACAAAGGAGAGTTTATGAAAAAAAGTATCATTATGGTTTTACTGCTTAGTGGCTGTGCATCACAAGGGGTTGACCGGACAAGTCAAAATCAATTAATTAAACGCTATTATGCATCTGTTAACTCAGAACAAAAAGTGACACTTTCCTCAGAAGTAGGAACGGGAATAGCTGCTGGAGCGGGTTTTGGCTTTGTTGATAGCCTTGATGGCAACACCGAAGAAATGATCGGTGGCGCTATTGTGGGCGGTTTAGTTGGAGGGCTATTTACCGCCTTATTTGAGGGAGGTAATACGGCTTATCAGTATAACTTATACGCTGCTGATGAAGGTGAATTTACCGTTATTCAAAAGAAAAAACTCGATAAAAACACAAAATGTGTTCTTGTTAACTCAGCTAATAAAATTACACTTACGCCGATAGATAATAGTTATTGTATTCGTTGATTAAGCTCAAAGTGAGTATCAAACCTTTAAGCTGCTAAGCTATGTAGCTCGCTATTTATAAATTACTTTTAAATAAAAACCTCAGTGTTTACTGAGGTTTTTTAATGAATAAATAAACGCGTGGTGTTATTTATTTCGTTGTGCGTCTTTTTGCGCTTTTTTTGCTTCTTTACGTTGTTGTAAAGCAGCTTGAGCTTCGTTACCAATATGACCTTCACCGCGTGCTTGTGCCAATTCTATTTGTTTTTGACGCTCAGCAAAACGAGCGCGTTGCTCGTCGGTCACATCATCAATACAGTGATGACACGACACCCCTTCCATATATTCAGGCTTTTGCTTTTCTTCTTCTGTGATAGGCATTCGACATGCGTGACACTGATCATATGAGCCTTTTTGTAAGTCATGATTTACCGCGACACGGTTATCAAATACAAAGCACTCGCCTTCCCACATGGTTTCTTCTTTTGGTACTTCTTCTAGGTATTTTAATATGCCGCCTTCAAGGTGGTATACCTCATCAAAGCCCTGCTCTTTCATATAAGCTGTTGATTTTTCGCAGCGAATACCACCAGTACAAAACATAGCTACTTTTTTATGCTTTTCTGGGTCGAGATTTTCTTTGGCCCACTGTGGAAATTCGCGGAACGTCTTCGTGTTTGGATCGACTGCGTTTTGAAATGTACCAATTTCAATTTCGTAATCATTTCGGGTATCAACAAGGATAACCTCTGGATCAGAAATTAGGGCATTCCATTCATTTGGCTTAACATAACTGCCCACTACTTTTAATGGGTCTACGCCTTCAACGCCCATAGTTACGATTTCTTTTTTAAGTTTTACTTTAGTGCGGTAAAACGGGCATTCGTCATCATATGATTCTTTAGTAACAATATTGTCTAAATTAGGTTGGGTGTCTAACCACGCCAGTAAGTTATCTATGCCTTCACGTTTTGCGGAGACAGTCCCGTTAATTCCTTCTGCGGCAATTAACAAAGTACCTCGCACGTCATTTTGCTCCATTACATTAAGTAAAGGTTGGCGAAGTGCTTCAAAGTTAGGTAAAGAAACAAATTTATATAATGCACACACAACAAAGTGTTCGCTGGTTACATTATCTTTATGGATAGCAGTCATGGTTTTCCTATTTTGCTTTTTAAACCCGCAAGGGGCGTTTACCGAATCGTAAATCCGGCGCATATGGGGCGCGTATTTTACGCTTTTTTTATTTAAATGCAAAAAAATGGATGATAATGCGCTTTTTACTGTTAGCGCAGTGGCTCAGTGGGCTATAATGCGCGGATAAATTTACAAGACTTGCTCATATTGGAGAAATATACATTGCACTTTACTGATCTTGGGATTGATACTCGCCTAGAAACACAATTAGCGCACCAAGGGATCACCCAGCCTACCGATATTCAAGCTCATGCTGTGCCAACGGCACTCGCTGGACATGACATTTTCGCTCAGTCAAAAACTGGGTCAGGCAAAACTTTAGCGTTTTTATTACCTGCTGTGCAGCGAGTAATGAAACAAAAAGCACTCAGTAAACGTGATCCTCGTGTACTTATTGTTGCTCCAACTCGTGAGCTTGCAACCCAAGTGTTCACCCAACTACGATTACTTATTGCCGGTACCAATATTAAGGCAGTTAAAATTCTCGGTGGTGAAAACTTTAACGACCAAATTAAAGCACTGCGCAACGACCCACATTTTGTGGTTGCTACACCAGGGCGTTTAGCCGATCACTTAAAACAACGCTCTTTACAGTTAAGTGGCTTAGAGCTACTTATATTTGATGAAGCTGACCGTATTTTGGATTTAGGTTTCACAGAGCAGCTTAAGTTAATTAATGAACTGGCAGATCACCGATTACGCCAAACCCTATTGTTTTCAGCGACATTAGATCATGCTCAAGTTGATGCCCTTTCGCGTAATTTATTAAAAAAACCAAAACAAATTATGCTCAGTGCAGCCAATGAGCAACACAGTGATATTAAACAAACATTGTATTTAGCCGATCATCTTGATCATAAAGAAGCGCTACTTGAGCATTTCCTTAATCAAGATAATGTAGGGCAATGTATTATATTTACCGCAACACGTGCTGATACCAGTCGCTTAAGCGAGGCATTAAATAGTAAAGGCTTTAAGTCTGTCGCACTAGCCGGGGATTTAACTCAAAGTAAGCGCCTTGATATCATGGATGCGTTTAGTCGTGAGAACTTTAAAATATTAATTACTACTGATGTTGCATCTCGCGGTTTAGATTTACTCAGTGTTACCCATGTTATTAATTTTGATCTACCAAAACATGCTGAAGAATACGTTCACCGTATTGGTCGCACAGGCCGTGCTGGTTTTAAAGGCAACGCGCTATCATTTGTTGGTCCTAAAGATTGGGCAAGCTATTTAGCAATAAAGTCATTTTTAAATGACGAATTGTCGTTTGCGACGGTTGATGGTTTAAAAGCGAAATTTAAGGGCATCAAAGAGAAAAAAGTAACGCCAGTTAAATCAATTAAAAAGATAGTAGCTGATAAAAAACCACAGCAAAAACGCAAAGCGAAACCGAAAAAACCAGTAGCCCCAGTTAAAGCACCACTTAACATCGATGGTGATACCCCTATGCGTCGTAAAAAAAAGCCTGAGCAGGAATAATTATGAGTTACCTTGGAACTACCCAAACCTTATTTGTAAAAGAAGTCAGTAATGAAGGTGCCTATTTAGATGGCCATGACTTAGGTGAAGTATTTTTACCTAAACACGAGATTAAACATGAACTTGAAGCTGGCGATAGCATCAGCGTTTTTACATTTTTAGATAACGCAAACCTGCCAACAGCAACAACTAAAAAACCACACGCACAAGTCGGTGAATATGCCCTACTGCGCGTTAAAGAAATAAACAGCATTGGTGCTTTTTTAGATTGGGGTTTAGAAAAAGACGTGCTTGCACCGTTTAATGAACAAAAACCGCGTATGCAAGAAGGTTACTCGTATTTAGTCCGTTTATACCTAGATAATGCCAGTCAGCGAATTTGTGCTTCAACCAACTTTAATCGCTTTTTATCAAAAGACGAGCCGCAATATAGCCACTTGCAAGAAGTCGATTTAATTGTGGCAGGTAAAACCGATATCGGCTACAAAGTACTTATTGAAGAGTCTCATTTTGGTGTTGTATTTTACAACATGGTATTTAAAAACCTATTTGTTGGTCAAAAGCTCAAAGGGTTTATTCAAAAAGTGCGTGAAGACGGAAAAATTGACGTTATACTTGAAAAGCCAGGTATGGGTAAAGTCAGTGAACTTGGCGAAAAAATTATGGAAAAACTAAAAGATGAAGGTGGCATCTTAGCCATAGGCGATAAATCTGAACCTGAATTAATTAAAAAAGTTTTCTCGACCAGTAAAGCAAACTACAAAAAAGCCATTGGTGGGTTATTTAAACAAGGCTTAATTGATATTGAAGCTAAGTCTATTCGTTTAAAATAATTCTATAAAAAAGCCACCTAGGTATAAACTTAGGTGGCTTTTTCGTATTTAAAATTTATAACTTAATGTTTTTGTAAGGTAAGGTACAACGTGAATATTGATTTGAATATTCAATTAATTCTTTTTTAGATGTCATATTTAATGGCGCTAATCTAAATACTTTTTTTGTACACTCATTCTGCATTTCATCGTGTACATCAACACATTCTCTACTACTTATATCAAGTCCTGCTAAAACAGCTTCATTTGTATAACATAAATGCTGAGCATAGTTTTGGGCGATTTTTTTAAACTTAAATAAATCAACGGGGTAATCAGATACCAAATCGGTAACATTCGAAACATCATCATACATTTTGGTTGAAAATACATATTTATTAACAGCAAAGCCACTAATGATAATTACCACTACAAACATTATTAAACGCAAAGTTAGTTCCTCACTGCATAGCCGTAACTAAATGTAGCACAAACAAAAAGAGTTGTAATAAACTCCTTATAATTATGCATACTTTAAATTTAAGCTATTGATTTATTAACATCATTTAATACTTCTACAGGGTTTTGTGCCTGAGTAATCGGACGCCCTATTACTAAATAGTCACTGCCAGCTTCAATCGCGTCTTTAGGTGTCATAATACGTTTTTGATCGCCCGCATCACTGCCAGCAGGACGAATACCTGGGGTTACGAGTTTAAATTCTTTGCCTAAAGCCGCCTTTAAACTTTGTGCTTCTTGTGCAGAACAAACCACACCATCAAGCCCTGCTTGCTTTGTTAGTTTTGCTAAATGCATAACTTGCTCTTGTGGTGATTTAGTTATACCTAAACGCCCAAGCTCAGTTTCATCCATGCTGGTTAAAACGGTCACGGCAATCAATAAAGGAGCTTTATCACCAAATTGTTCGAGTGCCTGCTTTGCTTTATGCATCATTTCAAAACCACCACTTGCATGAACATTAACCATCCACACGCCCATTTTAGCTGCAGCGGTTACTGCTTTAGCAACAGTATTTGGGATATCATGAAATTTCAAATCTAAAAATACATCGAAACCTAAATCAACCAGCTCTTTAACAAATTCAGGGCCAAAATATGTGAACATTTCTTTACCCACTTTTAATCGACAGGTATCCGGTGATAACTGTTTCACAAATGCTAAAGCAGTTTGCTGATCATCATAATCAAGAGCGATAAGAATTTTTTTTGATTGTTCGAAAGACATAACTATCCTACTAGTGAGCGAAAAGTATAAAGATTAAAATCCGTCTAAGCCTCTGCTAGGCACAATGGTTTCCCAATGTTTACACGAAGGGCAATTCCAATAAATGGTGTAACTTGTAAAGCCACAATGCTGGCATTGAAAGTCAGGCTTGGTAGCAATATATGAGGTAACAAGTTTATCTATTTGATTAAGCACATCTTTGGTATTTTTATTTTCGGCGCTCATTAACTGCAGTAAAAAACTAAAGCCACGGATGGTAGGTTGACGTTTTAAACTGTCGGTTAAAAATTCAAAGGCTTGTTCAGTGTGACCTTGCTCAAGCAACGCTTGGCAATGCTGTATTTTTATCATTACCCCACCCTTATCTAATAAGTCGTTCACGAGTTCATGAAACTGATGGGTTAGTTTAAGTTGCTTATAACTATGCGCTAACTTATCAATAAATAATGGCGCAAAAAAGGTAAATTGACAGATAAGTTCTCGCCAATAATAAATTGCTTTTACGTAATCTTCTTTTGTATAGGCAGACAAACCAAGCTCATATAGAGGCCTGATTGTTTTAAAGTTTAAGCTAATAGCTTTGCGCATAAGTTGAGGATTATTACTGGTAATAGCATATTCACAATAAAAGTTTGCGATGGCTTTGAAGTGTTGTTCTTTTGAAAAAAGCTCAGTATGCGCTTCAAACATACTAATGCCTTTTTCCCATTCACGGGTCTGTGAATATAAGGAAATAATTGGCTCAAGAGCATCTTCATGGTTATTTTTTACCAGCCATATTAAATGTTCTTCTGCGCTATCGAGTAAACCTGCCATAATATAGTCTTCTGCTAATTCTAACCGACTATTGGCAGCTTGTTTTTCGTTAAGGCTTGGGTGTTTTAATAGCAATTCATGAATTTTTATTGCGCGGTCAAGCTCGCCACGGCGGCGAAACATAGTGGCTAATGTAGAATAGTGTTCTACAGAGTCAGCAGCTACTTCGAGCAAATTAATTAAATGCTCAAGCCCCTGATCTTCTTCTCTGTCCAGTAAGAACTTTAACCCTTTACTGTATTCAGAAGTGATTTCTCTATTAAATTGATGAGCCTGATTTTTCGCACTGTTTTTTCCCATGATCCAGCCATAACCGGCGGCGACAGGAAGCAGTAAAAACAACAGCTCAATCATAATTAGGTATCTTTGTTGGCAATACGCTTTTTATTATCTTTTTCAGGCGTTAATTGCTTTTTTAAACGGTAATTTTGCCACTTTAATTGCGTAAACAATTTAAAGCTCACAAAGCAACCCACTACAACACCTAACAAAAAGCAGATACTTATTATAACGGCTAAAGGTAATGTATTACTGGCTATTATGTAGTTAATTTGTGTTAATTGTGGATTTTGCGAACCCAATACAAATGCACCAATTAAAAAAAGTGCTGCCAGAATAATTTTTAATACCTTGAACAAGTAACTACTCCAATAAATTTACTAAGCAATGCTCTCGTTTACACGGTCACGTAGTTCTTTGCCTGGCTTAAAATGAGGTACATGCTTACCATCTAACTCTACAGTTTCACCTGTTTTAGGATTTCGACCTGTACGAGGCGCACGGTAATGCAAAGAGAAACTTCCAAAACCTCGGATCTCAATACGATCTGAAGAAGATAATGAGCCGGCCATTTGTTCAAGAATTTCTTTAACAGCGTTCTCAACATCTTTAACAGGAATATGTGAATGTTGTTCAGCAAGTGTTTCTATCAGTTCTGACTTAGTCATAGCGTTTCCTTAAAAAGAAATAGTGGAAGGGCATAAACTGCCCTTCCAATTAAAAGACTATAATTAATTAGTCTTTTTGTGCATTTGCGAAAGCAGCTGCCATTGCGTTTTCGAACACTGGCTCTTCTTTCTTAAGCTTCTCTAGTACTTCTTTCTCTTCTGCTTCGAAAAGAGCTTTAACAGATAAGCTTAAAGTGCGGTTCTTACGATCAACACCAACGTATTTAACTTCGATTTCGTCGCCTACAGAAACAACAGTAGTTGCATCTTCAACGCGCTCTTGAGCGATATCAGCTACACGGATGTAACCTTCAACGCCTTCGATAAGTTCAACAGTTGCGCCTTTCGCATCAACTTCAGTCACTTTACCTTTAACAATAGCACCTTTTTTGTTTGCATCAAGGTAGTTATTGAATGGGTCAGCTTCGATTTGCTTAACACCTAGAGAGATACGTTCACGCTCTGGGTCAACTTGCAATACGATAGCAGTGATTTCGTCGCCTTTCTTGAATTCACGTACAGCTTCTTCGCCAGGTGTATTCCAAGAAATGTCTGAAAGGTGTACAAGACCATCAATACCACCGTCAAGACCGATAAAGATACCGAAGTCAGTGATTGATTTGATCTTACCAGTAACTTGGTCGCCTTTGTTTTGTAGACGAGCAAATTCCTGCCAAGGATTAGCAATACATTGCTTAAGACCAAGAGAAATACGACGACGTTCTTCGTCGATTTCAAGAACCATAACTTCAACAGTGTCACCAAGTGAAACAACTTTTGAAGGGTGGATGTTCTTGTTAGTCCAATCCATTTCAGAAACGTGTACTAGACCTTCAACGCCTTCTTCGATTTCTACGAAGCAACCGTAATCAGTAAGGTTAGTTACACGACCAGAAAGTTTAGAGCCTTCTGGGTAACGACCAGCGATAGCTGCCCATGGATCTTCGCCAAGCTGTTTAAGACCTAGAGATACACGAGTTTTATCTTTGTCGAATTTAAGAACTTTAACTGCGATTTCGTCGCCAACATTAACGATTTCTGAAGGGTGCTTAACACGCTTCCACGCCATGTCAGTAATGTGTAGTAGACCATCAACACCACCAAGGTCAACGAATGCACCGTAGTCAGTAAGGTTCTTAACGATACCTTTAACTTCTTGACCTTCAACAAGGTTAGCAAGAAGCTCTTCACGTTCTTGTGAGTTTTCTGATTCGATAACTGCACGACGTGAAACAACAACGTTGTTACGTTTTTGATCAAGCTTGATTACTTTAAATTCAAGCTCTTTGCCTTCAAGGTGAGTTGTGTCACGTACTGGACGAACATCAACAAGTGAACCAGGTAGGAAAGCACGGATTGAATCAACTTCAACAGTGAAACCGCCTTTAACTTTACCGTTGATAACACCAGTAACAGTCTCTTGCTCTTCACATGCTTTCTCAAGACGGATCCACGCTTCGTGACGCTTCGCTTTCTCACGAGAAAGGATAGTTTCACCGAAACCGTCTTCGATTGCATCTAGTGCAACATCTACTTCGTCGCCAACAGCAACTTCTAGTTCACCAGCAGCATTTTTGAACTGCTCTGCAGGGATAGCACTTTCTGATTTAAGACCAGCATCTACAAGTACAATGTTGTTCTCGATTGAGATTACTGTACCTTTAACGATAGAGCCTTGCTCTGCTTCAAAACCCTTTAAGCTTTCTTCAAATAACTGCGCAAAATTTTCTGACATACGAATATACGTCTCATATATTAATACCAATAAGCAACCATGCTGCATGGGGTTGTTAAAATAGCACTGGCGTCCTGCTGGTGCATAAAATGTGTTTAGCTTCGTTTAGGAAGCTTACCTTCAGAGATGCTTGAATCTAATAAAGTTATAACTTTATCAAAGACTTGCTGTGCGTTGAGTTCGCTAGTATCAAGCTCAATCGCATCCTCTGCAGGTACAAGCGGCGCAACGGCGCGATTCATATCGCGATCATCACGTGCTCGAATGTCTTGTAATAGACCACTTAGTGTAACATCAAGCCCGCGCTCATTCAACTCAACAAAACGTCTGCGAGCACGTTCTTCTGCGCTTGCGGTTAGAAATATCTTTAATGGCGCATCAGGAAACACAACAGTACCCATATCGCGACCATCAGCAATTAAGCCATTTTCAGTTCTAAACGCACGCTGGCGACGAAGTAACGCTTCACGAACTCGTGGCAATGCCGCCACTTTAGACGCTGCAGCCCCCACTTCTTCATTTCGAATAGTGGTTGTTACGTCTTCGCCTTCTAAAATAATCTTTCCTGCATTAGTGTCACTGTCTATCAAAAACTGCACATCAAGATTTGCAGCTAATGGAACCAGTGCTTCTTCGTTATCTAACGCAATTTGGTGATGAAGTGCTGCAAGTGAAAGTACGCGATAAATTGCACCGCTATCTAACACATCCCAGCCTAATTTTTCAGCCAATAAGCGACAAACAGTTCCTTTACCAGAACCACTTGGGCCATCTACGGTGATTACGGGCATTAATAACGCCGGCATTTAAAACCTCCTTCAATGCACACCAAAATAAACCGCCACATTATACGTCAATTATTAAAGATTATCCGCTTTTAGTATGTAACTTTTTATAAATACTTATAAATAGCCTATTTACTGACAGATGCTAACACGTTGAAAAATGTTGGGAATGTCTTGTAAGTACAGGCTGGATCGTTAATCGTTATGGGCTTACCCCCTACTGCCACCATTGCAAAGCACATGGCAATACGATGGTCATCATAGGTATCTACAGCCACATTATTAAACTGTTTTGGCGGTGTGATCTCAATAAAGTCATGCCCTTCTACTACTTCAGCCCCTACTTTTTTAAGCTCAGTGGCCATAGCGTGTAAACGGTCAGTTTCTTTTACTCGCCAGTTATAAATGTTGCGAATTGCCGTTGGCCCTTTTGCAAACAGGGCAACTGTAGCCAGGGTCATTGCAGCATCAGGTATTGCATTAGCATCAATATCAATACCGTTAAGCTCACCTTTACGAACAACTAAACGTTCGTCATACCAATCAATTTTGGCACCTACTTGCTCCATAACGTTAGCAAAACCAATATCACCTTGAACTGATTTAGCACCGACGCCTTTAATTTCTATTTCGCCGCCGGCAATTGCTGCAGCAGCAATAAAGTAAGAAGCAGATGAAGCATCCCCTTCGACCATAATTCGCTCAACGGCTTGATACTGTTGTGCACCTTTTACAAAGAAAGTACTGTAATTGTCATGCTCAACGGTAACACCAAAACGCGCCATTACATCAAGAGTAATATCAATGTAAGGCTTAGACACTAACGTGCCTTTAATTTTAATTTGAGTATCACCTTTAAATAACGGTGCAGCCATAAGCAACGCAGTTAAAAATTGGCTTGAAATACTACCGTCAATTTCGACTTCACCACCCGCTATTTGTCCGCCGACAATTTTAAGTGGCGGATAATCTTTATTTTTTAAATAACTAACATTACCACCTAAGGCTTGCAGTGCATCAACTAAGTGGCCAATTGGTCGCTCTTCCATACGTGGCTCACCAATTAACTCATACTCCCCAGCAATCGCTGCAAGCACGGCCGTTAAGGGACGGTATGCTGTACCTGCATTACCTAAAAACAGTGGTTCAGTTGGCGTTTTAAATACGCCACCTACACCTTCTACGGTCGCGATGGTTCGCTCATCATTAAGTGTAACATTCACACCGAGCTGCGCTAAGGCGCCCAACATATGACGAATATCATCACTGTCTAATAAGTTTTCTACAACCGTAGTGCCGTTTGATAGTGCAGCCAATAATAGAATGCGATTTGACAAGCTTTTCGAACCAGGCAGAGTAACACTGCCATTAACCTGTGAAATAGGCGCTAAAGAAAGTTGCTCCATTAGCTGTTCTCCTTTGCGAAAGCCGCCATAAAATCAACTAATGCTTTAACCCCTTCCAGTGGCATTGCGTTATAAATACTCGCGCGCATACCGCCAACAATACGGTGCCCTTCAAGCGCTAATAAGCCCGCTTCATTTGACTCTTTAACAAACTTATCATTTAGGCTTTCATCAACTAACCAAAAAGGCACATTCATACGTGAACGACAATGTTTTGCTACCTTGTTGGTGTAAAAATCAGACTCATCGATAAAGTCATAAAGCAGCTGAGCTTTGGCAGTATTATGTGTTTCCATGGCTTTTACACCGCCATTTTGCTCAAGCCATTCAAATACTTCAGCTGCTAAATACCATGCAAATGTAGGTGGAGTGTTAAACATACTGCCTTGTTTTGCTTCAAGGGCGTAATCCAAAATACCTGGCTTAGCTAGCCCTTCACGCTCAAGTAGCGTTTTACGAACAATTACGATAGCAATACCCGATGGGCCGATATTCTTTTGAGCACCTGCGTAGATTAAATCAAATTGATTAACGTCAATTTCGCGCGATAGAATAGTCGACGACATATCGGCGACAATCGGTGCTGTTGGGTGACTAGGTACATCAAAAATCTCTAGACCATCTACAGTTTCATTTGGGCAATAATGAATATATGCAGCATCGGCTGGTAAAACCCAATCGGCTACCTGCTTGATAGAAAATAAACCGTTATCATCATTACGTACGTCAATTGTGTGAGTTTGAGTAAACTTATCGGCTTCGCTGGTTGCACTTTTTGACCACACGCCGTTTTCACAATACACCGCTTTTTTTCCATCAACGTGGAGGTTTAAAGGTACGGCACTGAATTGACCTCGACCACCACCGTGCATAAAGAGCACTTCAAACTCGTCACTTATATTCATTAAGCGACGTAGACTAGCTTCACACTTAGCCGTTAATGCTAAAAATTCTTTACTGCGATGGCTCATTTCCATCACCGATACACCAAGACCTTGCCAGTTTAAAAACTCTTTTTGCGCTTTTTGCATAACAGCCGGAGGTAACATTGCAGGGCCTGCACAAAAATTATATATACTCATTACCTTTTCCTCATTCCAGTAATTTAACTTGAATTAAACTAATTTAATTTTTTTCAACCACATAAAAAAAGCGGCCAAGGCCGCTTTTTTCAATCTCAATTATTCTGAAGGAGGATTGTCATCCGCTACTTCATCTATAACCGTATCTACTGTTTCAACGTCTTCGATATCAATCAAGTCACTTTCAGTCACTTCAATCTCTTCTATACGTTGTAAACCAACTACTTGCTCTTCGTCAATAGTTCTGATCAAAATAACACCTTGGGTGTTACGTCCAACCGTAGAAACTTCATTAACGCGAGTACGTACTAAGGTACCACGATTCGAAATAATCATTATTTCGTCGTTGTCATCAACTTGTACAGCACCAACAACGGCACCATTACGCTCACTCACCTTAATTGATACAACACCTTGTGTTGCACGACTCTTAGATGGGTAGTCTTCAAGTTGAGTACGCTTACCGTAACCATTTTCTGTCACTGTTAATATTGCACCGTCATTCTTTGGTACAATCAGTGATACAACACGTTGATCGTCTGGCATCTTAATACCACGAACACCCGTTGCAGTACGACCCATAGGACGTACACCTTTGAAGCGAATCTCAGGCTTACCTTCTTCATCAAGAACAGGGTTACCATTTTCATCAACTACCGTGGTTTCTTCAGCTTCTTTAAAGCGTACAACTTTACCCGCATCAGTGAACAACATAATTTCGTTGCTACCATCGGTAATATCAACACCAATTAAGCTATCACCTTCGTTTAAGTTAACGGCAATAATACCGCTAGCACGTTGACGGCTGTATGCAGTCAATGGTGTTTTCTTAACCGTACCAAATGCTGTCGCCATAAAGATGTATTTATCATCTTCATAATCGCGTACCGGCAAAATAGCAGTAATACGTTCATCTGCTTCAAGCGGTAATAAGTTAACAATTGGCTTACCGCGCGCTGCGCGACTTGCAAGTGGTAACTGATACACTTTAAGCCAATATAATCGACCCGCAGTAGAGAAACATAAAATAGTATCGTGCGTATTGGCAACAAGTAGACGTTCAATGAAATCTTCATCTTTCATCTTGGTTGCTGACTTGCCTTTACCACCACGACGCTGCGCTTCGTAATCACTTAACGCTTGATACTTAACGTACCCTTCGTGTGATAAGGTCACAACCACGTTCTCTTCGTTAATTAAGTCTTCAAGGCTAATATCGTGTGCAGCTGCATTAATTTCAGTGCGGCGCTCATCACCATATTGTTCTTTAATTTCAACTAACTCATCACGAATAACTTCCATTAAACGTTCCGGACTTGCCAAAATGAATAATAGTTCAGCAATTAGGTCTAGTAACGATTGGTATTCAGTAAGAATTTTTTCGTGTTCAAGACCTGTTAGTTTGTGCAAACGTAAGTCTAGTATTGCTTGAGCTTGTTGCTCAGAAATATAGTACTGACCATCACGAATACCAAGATCGCTTGCTAGCCAATCTGGGCGGGCAACATTGTCTTCACCTGCTTTATCAAGCATGGCTTTAACATTACCTAATTCCCAAGGACGCGCTGTTAGTGCAACTTTTGCTTCAGCAGGTGTTGGTGACTTACGAATAAGTTCGATAATTGGGTCAATGTTTGCCAGTGCAATCGCTAAACCTTCTAGCGTGTGCGCACGGTCGCGGGCTTTGCGTAAATCAAATACCGTACGACGGGTAACAACTTCACGACGGTGAATAATAAATTCTTCAAGCATTTCTTTTAAGTTGAAACACTTAGGTTGGTTATTAATTAACGCAACCATATTCATACCAAACACAGTTTGTAACTGAGTTTGTGAATAAAGGTTGTTCAAAATAACTTCACCTACGTCACCACGTTTGATCTCAATAACGATACGCATACCGTCTTTATCTGATTCATCACGTAATGCGCTGATCCCTTCAATTTTTTTATCTTTAACTAGCTCAGCAATTTTTTCAATCAAACGGGCTTTGTTAACTTGGTAAGGAATTTCATGAACAATAATCGTTTCGCGGCCAGTTTTCTCATCGGTTTCGATGTCAGCACGCGCACGCATGTACACTTTACCACGACCGGTTTGATAGGCTTGTTCAATGCCTTTTTTACCATTAATAATGGCCGCAGTTGGGAAATCAGGCCCTGGAATGTAATCCATTAACTCAGTAATGGTTAACTCAGGGTTTTGAATAAGCGCTAAACAGCCATTCACTACTTCTGTTAAGTTATGTGGCGGAATATTTGTCGCCATACCAACAGCAATACCTGACGAACCATTAACTAACAGGTTAGGTATTTTAGTCGGTAATACATCAGGAATTTGCTCTGTGCCATCGTAGTTAGGCACAAAATCAACCGTTTCTTTTTCAAGATCGGCTAATAATTCGTGCGACATTTTTGCCATACGTACTTCTGTATAACGCATTGCCGCTGCTGAATCACCATCAACCGAACCAAAGTTACCCTGACCATCAACTAACATATAACGTAGTGAGAATGGCTGAGCCATACGTACGATGGTGTCATAAACTGCACTGTCGCCGTGTGGGTGGTATTTACCGATTACGTCACCGACCACACGGGCCGATTTTTTGTAAGGCTTGTTCCAGTCATTACTAAGCTCGTTCATTGCAAACAAGACGCGGCGGTGAACAGGTTTTAAACCGTCACGTACGTCTGGTAATGCACGTCCTACAATTACACTCATGGCGTAATCTAAGTAAGAGTTTTTTAACTCGTCTTCAATATTGACTGGCAGAATTTCATTGGCGAGATCAGTCATTTGATATCACATTCCTTCAGTATCAGCTCTCAACAACCCAGTATTAGGTATTAAGAGTGTTTGTTATTATTTCTAAGCAGCCATGCTATCACAATTAATTTTAATTTACAGGCGCAAAACTTTGCGATTTATCAATTTAGCCCTATATAATGGCCTCAGATTGACGAGGAAGTATTTTATGACCGAACATCAAAATGTAGATAACGCAGAAATAGCAAAGTTTGAAGCCATCGCAGAGCGTTGGTGGGATTTAGAAGGCGAATTTAAGCCGCTTCACGAAATTAATCCATTACGATTAGATTTTATCGCTGACAAAACTAAAGGATTATTTGACAAAGAAACCCTCGATGTAGGATGTGGCGGCGGTATTTTAAGTCACAGCATGGCGCGAATGGGTGCAAAGGTAACAGGTATCGATATGGGGCAAGAGCCTTTAACTGTCGCTAAGTTACACAGTTTAGAAACAAGTGTACCCGTTGAATATATAAAAGTACCTGCTGAACAATTTGCTGATGAGCACCCTGAGCGCTTTGATGTGATTACTTGCATGGAAATGTTAGAGCACGTTCCCGACCCTGCTTCTATTATTCATGCGGTCGCTAAATTAGCAAAACCTGGGGCGGATGTATTCTTCTCTACCCTTAATAAAACCCCTAAAGCTTATTTATACGCTATTGTCGGTGCAGAAAAACTGTTAAAAATGGTGCCTGAAGGTACCCATGACCATAAAAAGTTTATTAAACCTGCGCAATTAATCGCATGGGCAGAACAAGCAGGCTTGAAGGTACGTGCCAGTGCAGGATTAAGTTACAACCCACTTTCAAAGCAATATACGGTTAATGATGACGTCAGCGTAAATTATATGCTGCACTTTGAGAAGTTAGCGTAATGGCAAGCTTGCAAACACCTACTAGCCCAATTGAATATCAAGCATTGCTGTTTGACTTAGATGGCACTTTACTCGATACCGCTGATGATTTAGGCGCCGCGCTAAATAGTGTGCTGCATAATCATCAACAGCCCTTAGTGGGCAGTGATATATATCGACCCGCAGCTTCAAATGGCGCAGCAGCATTACTTGCTGCTGGTTTTAAAGATGCTTGGGCGCAACAACCGCAAGAGCAACTTTTAGCAGAGCTAGTTGCTCACTACGCTGCCAATATTGCCACCCATACCCAATGCTTTGTAGGTATAGAACAGTTACTCATTGCCCTTGATAATAAAGGGATCCCGTGGGGCATTATGACAAATAAGCCTGGCTTTTTAACCGATCCTTTAGTCGAGGCGATTCCTGCATTAAAAAATGCTCAAATTGTGATAAGTGGTGATACCTTAGCTGAATCTAAGCCCTCACCCCTTCCTTTATTACATTGTGCTGAGCAAATGAGTGTTGATCCTTCGCGCTGCCTATATATAGGTGATGCACAGCGAGATATACAAGCAGGTAAAGCTGCGAATATGCACACCGCTACCGCACTGTGGGGATATGTACCGAGTATAGACGAAGCATTGGCTTGGAATGCAGATTTTAATTGGCATAGCCCTATAGATGCATTCAACCACATATAGTGCCATGTTAATTAATAAACACTACATATTGTGATTGTGTTAGTTTTTACGCAAAGCTTGATGATAAAAAAAGCAGACGAAATTTATTTTTAAAAAGCGTAAATTTAATCTTTCCTTAGTTGATTTTTACAAATTTCAACTTAACCGAATGATCAAAGGTTAATGCCTACTAACACAATTACGTTATCCCAACGTTATCCACAATGAGAGCGGTTTCTGTCCCTTGCAAAAGATCACAGACCACACTATCTTGTGATCTCTAATTTGAACAACACCAGATATTGTGGCTAAATGTTATTCGATTAAATTTACCTATGCGGTGGAAATAACAATAAAAGAATAGGCACTGGGCGTTTTAAGTGCACTCATTGGTCAAAAATATTTAATTCCCAAGGAATACAGGCAAAACTATGAACCAACAGTTATCTGTAAGCAAACGTGACGGCCGTAAAGAGCCGCTTGATCTAGACAAGATCCATCGCGTTATTGAATGGGCCGCCGAAGGTTTAAACAACGTTTCGGTTTCACAAGTTGAACTTAAATCGCATATTCAATTTTATGACGGTATTCGTACTAAAGATATTCATGAGACGATTATCAAAGCCGCTGCGGATCAGATCTCAAAAGAATCACCTGATTATCAGTATCTTGCTGCTCGTTTAGCTGTATTCCATTTACGTAAAAAAGCGTATGGCCAATTTGAGCCACCGCGCCTTTTTGACCACGTTACTGACATGGTTGAACAAAAACGCTACGACGCACATTTGCTTGTTGATTACACAGAGCAAGAACTTGATGAATTAGATGCTTACTTAGATCATTCACGCGATCTTAACTTTAGCTACGCAGCAGTAAAACAGCTTGAAGGTAAATACCTAGTTCAAAACCGTGTAACCGGTGAAATTTACGAAAGTGCACAGTTTTTATATATATTAGTTGCGGCAAGCTTATTCTCAGATTACCCACGTGAAACGCGTATTGATTACATCAAACGTTTTTACGATGCGGTCTCATTATTTAAAATTTCTTTACCTACACCAATTATGTCGGGTGTACGTACACCAACGCGCCAATTTAGCTCATGTGTACTGATTGAGTGTGGCGACAGCTTAGATTCAATTAACGCGACATCATCAGCGATTGTTAAATACGTTTCTCAACGTGCCGGTATTGGTATTAATGCCGGACGTATTCGTGCATTAGGTAGCCCTATTCGTAACGGCGAAGCGTACCACACAGGTTGTATTCCTTTTTATAAGCACTTTCAAACAGCCGTTAAAAGTTGTTCGCAAGGCGGTGTACGTGGCGGAGCCGCTACTTTATTCTACCCGCTTTGGCATTTAGAAGTAGAAAACCTACTGGTACTTAAAAACAACCGTGGTGTTGATGATAACCGCGTACGTCACCTAGACTACGGCGTACAGTTTAATAAATTAATGTATTCGCGTTTAATTAAAGACGATTACATTACCTTATTTAGCCCTTCAGACGTGCCGGGCCTTTACGACGCATTCTTTGAAGATCAAGACGAATTTGATGCACTTTACGTAAAGTATGAACAAGACGAGTCAATTCGTAAAAAACGTATTAAAGCCATTGAACTGTTTTCTATGTTTGCTCAAGAACGTGCCAGCACCGGTCGTATTTACTTACAAAATGTTGACCACTGTAATACACATAGCCCATTTATTTCGAAAGTGGCGCCTATTCGTCAATCTAACTTATGTTTAGAAATTGCATTACCGACTAAGCCACTGAACAATGTAAATGATGAAGAAGGTGAAATTGCCTTATGTACCTTGTCTGCATTTAACTTAGGCGCGATTGAGTCACTGGATGAATTAGAAGAGTTAGCTGAGCTTGCAGTACGTGCACTAGATAACTTACTTGATTTCCAAGACTACCCAGTACCGGCGGCAAAAAATGCCACTATGGGACGTCGTACCCTAGGGATAGGTGTGATTAACTACGCCTACTACTTAGCTAAAAACGGTAAGCGTTACTCAGATGGCAGCGCAAATGCACTCACGCATAAAACATTTGAAGCGATTCAGTACTACTTAATGAAAGCATCTAATGAGCTGGCAAAAGAGCGTGGAGCATGTCCTAAATTTAACGAAACTACGTACTCACAAGGTATTATGCCAACAGATACGTATAAGCGTGATTTAGATAAAATTTGTGATGAACCACTGCACCTTGATTGGGATACGTTACGTGCCAACATTAAAGAGCACGGTATGCGTAACTCAACGCTGAGCGCATTAATGCCATCAGAAACATCATCGCAAATCTCAAATGCAACCAATGGTATTGAGCCACCACGTGGCCATATTAGTGTTAAAGCAAGTAAAGATGGTATTTTAAAGCAAGTTGTTCCTGAGTACGAACGCCTTAAAGATAACTATGAGTTACTGTGGGATATTCCATCAAACGATGGTTACTTACAATTAGTAGGCATAATGCAGAAATTTATCGACCAAACAATTTCAGCAAATACTAATTATGATCCAAACAGATACGAAGGCGGTAGAGTACCTATGAAAGTCTTACTAAAAGACTTACTCGGTGCCTACAAGTTAGGTGTTAAAACACTGTATTACCATAATACCCGCGATGGCGCATCAGATGCTCAAGAAGACACTCCAGAAGTGGAAGATGATGATTGTGCAGGCGGCGCGTGTAAAATTTAATAGTTAAACTTAAAGCGGGCGCCCTGCCCGCTTTGTCCTGATAGTTTTAGTGATAGTTTTTTGAGTGATAAACATGTCTTATACTACTTTTAGCAGAAACCATAATAACCAAATGCAAGAGCCAATGTTTTTTGGTCAAACCGTTAACGTGTCACGTTACGATCAACAAAAATACCCTATTTTTGAAAAACTAATTGAAAAACAATTGTCTTTCTTTTGGCGACCTGAAGAAGTTGATGTAAGTAAAGACCGTTTAGACTTTCAAGCGCTTCCCGATCACGAGAAGCACATATTTTTAAGCAACTTAAAATATCAAACGCTGCTTGATAGTGTTCAAGGTCGTTCGCCTAACGTAGCGCTATTACCGATTGTGTCTATTCCTGAGCTAGAAACATGGATTGAGACATGGGCGTTTAGTGAAACTATTCATAGTCGTTCGTACACCCATATTATTCGTAACGTAACCCAAGCACCTGAACTCATTTTTGATGACATTGTTAGCAATGACAAAATAAGTGAGCGTGCCGATGCGGTAACTACTTATTATGATGACCTAATCAATTCTGTATCGCTTTACAACCTATACGGTGAAGGCAAACACGAAATTAATGGCCAAACCGTGGTAGTTAATTTATTTGAGCTGAAAAAGAAATTGTACCTGGCAATGATGTCAGTGAACATTTTAGAAGCCATTCGCTTTTATGTGAGCTTTGCTTGCTCATTTGCGTTTGCCGAGCGTGAATTGATGGAAGGTAATGCTAAAATTATAAAGCTTATTGCCCGTGATGAAGCACTCCACCTTTCAGGTACTCAGCATATTTTAAATATCATGCAAGATGGTAAAGATGACCCTGAAATGGCGATTGTTGCCGCACAGTGCCGTGAAGAAGCAATTAAAATGTTTGTTGAAGCCGCAGAGCAAGAAAAAGAATGGGCCGAGTACCTATTTAAAGATGGCTCGATGATTGGTTTGAATAAACACATTCTATGTCAATATGTTGAGTACATTACCAATGCGCGTATGACCGCGATTGGTCTGCCTGCACAGTTTGAAAATAACAGTAACCCTATTCCATGGATCAACTCATGGTTAGTGTCAGATAACGTGCAAGTTGCTCCTCAAGAGGCCGAAATAAGCTCATACTTAGTTGGTCAGATTGACTCACAAGTAGATGCCGATGAATTTGGTGACTTTGATTTATAATGACTGATAGAACCACTGCAAGTATCACACTTGCAGATAACAGCCAGCGCATTGATTTTGCCGCTGGCTGCCCTTCTCTTTTACATTGCCTTGAATCAAATAAGATTGATGCCGCTTACCAATGCCGTGAGGGATATTGCGGTGCGTGTCGAGCAACACTTGTCTCTGGTGAAGTTAATTATAATGAAGAGCCGTTAGCGTTTGTTCGCGATGGTGAAATACTCTTGTGTTGCTGCAAACCAAATGGTGATATCAGTATTAATTTAAAGTAAGTAACTCACATTAAGCGTATTTAACAGCACGAGAATAATATATAACAGCTAGGTTTGTACCAAACCTGTATGCCGTGTTTTTAAACTCAAACACGCCTACTAGTACAGTGTTATTTACTCTGAATATTCTGCAGGCACAAATCGGTAATGACCCGTAATTGTATACGCAAAAAGCATATCGCTCATTTCTGGTCCACGACCAATATTATGCACAATAAGCGGGTTGCCGCTGCCCTGCGCTATTTCATTAACGACCATACCAATATGCGGTAAATTACCTGGCAGCATCCAACTAACTATGTCACCGGCTTTATAATCCTCTGCATTAAGCGATTTAGTTAACACTTTTGCATGGCGCTCGAAGTAGACCTGTAAGTTAGGTACACGTCGATGGTCAATGTTTTTATCTGGCTTGGTTAATCCCCAAATACGTTTGGAAGGATATGCGCGAAAATTGTTCTGCATGTCTTCGTGTACTAACTTTTGCAAATCAACACCAAGCTGTCGGTACGACCTAATTAAAACATCAGTACACACACCAATATTAGCGGGCACATCACCACCAGGGTATTCAAGCTTATGATAGGCGCCATCGTAAGTTACTGGTTGTGTTGTTCTATAGATTAATGCATTAACGATATCATCATCAAAAGAGCTCGCCTGCACATGAAAAGCAAATAGGGCTAGTGGATAGAGAAAAAAACGTGACATATAAATTCCTTTTATAATTTTAACTAAAGCTGTTGCGTAATGTAGTCAGGGATATTAAATTTATTTCCATTACTGGTATAATGCTCATCAAGTTCATAGGCCATTATTTCAAGTGGAGCATCATTGTAACCAAACGTTTGGATTTCATTGATGTAGCGCATTATAAAAGCGTGCGCACCGAGTTCACGCCATTGAACTACATGAACAAGCTCATGAAAGTGCACTCTTAAATTATGCACAGCGCTGGGTAATATATAATATGTATTTTTATAGGTTATTCCAGCTACATCCATATCAATAAAATTGCTTAAACCAAGTTCACGCAAACCTGTAAAGTCAGGTTTAGGAATTTTATCAACAACTACATAAAATGCAGTTTTCAAAAATTCATTTGGGTAAAAGCCCTCAAACTCGTTAGCAAATTTTTCACAGCATATTCTTTTATGTGCATACACGCTATTCGTTTTATCAATCCATTGTTCTATTTGCGCTAGCATTTTTTCTCCAAAAAATTACTCGGTAAGTTATTTATAAGTATTTTATGAAATTGAACTTTATCTTCTTCATAAAAAAGCGCCAAGTGTATAACTACTGCCGCTGATTATTAATAATGACTATAAAGTTTCCTAACCTTCTTCTTCAACGAGTGACTCTAATAGCTCATGGATCTCTGACTTTAATTCTTTGTCTTCAATTTTATTCGCACTGACTTTTGCATCTTGTAGGTTTTTAATCGCCGCTTCTTTATCACCCAGCTCAAGCTGCAAAGTAGCCATAGAAAATGCAACCGACGACATATGATCTTTGTTATTAATTTCTATCGACTTCTGCAACGCTTTTTCGTAAGTCTCAATAGCGTCTTCTAGCTCTTCGGTAAAATCTGCTAGAGTTTCCCACTGTACAGGGTGATCTTTAGCGGTATTTTCGTTTTCAATACAAATTGCTTTGAGCTCTGCATATAAAGATTCAAACTGTTTAGTATCATTTTTATTGGCAGCTGCCATCAACTTTTCTGCTAAATCGTGAACCGCTTTGTATACTTTAGTATTCATAATTACTCGCTACCTTAATTAATGCGCCTATTTAATTTTTTACAGCGCTGTGTCAGAAACCTATTATCTAATAATACATTATTATTAAGCGCCGCGTTGTTACAAAAGTAGTATAAGCAACAAAAAGCACTGTTTAGTTTATTGACACGGATATTAGAGTGCTACACTTAATGCTTACTATTAACAGCAACAGTAAAAATCTACCCTATGCAAAATTGCAATCAATGCGGTAAGTGCTGTACCAAATATGGTGCGGCAGATTTAGATACTAATCAGGATGAAATTGAAATGTGGGCGTTATTCAACCCTGAAATATTTCAATACGTTAAAAACGATCAATTATGGTTTGACCCAACGACGGGTGAGCAATTAACGCAATGCCCATTTTTAGAGCTTGCCAATAAAGCATCCCCTGAAGAAAAAGATAAATATACTTGCAGTATTTATCATGACCGACCCCAAGATTGCAGGCATTATCCGAGTTTAATTTCAGAAATGATAAACGATGACTGTGAAATGCTCGAACCAGTCGATAAGCAAAATCATTTTAAAGCACAAAAAAAGTTAGACATACTGATGATAGACAGTCGCTCTTAAATTTAACTGTAATAATACCGTGCTAGATTAAATTTATCGCTCTATTGTGTTATTCAACGCAAATTTTAAAGTTATAGTATAACATTGTTGATAGCATAATTTTGTAGTGTTATATTATATCACAACATAACAACCACGAATTGAAGTAACTATGACTAAGCTAACACTCATATCCTCAGCACTACTGTCTGTTTTGTGTTCTCACTCTGCACTTGCTGCGACGATTAACGGCACGGTAACAGACACAAAAAAGCAACCCATTGCCAATGCCACAATTCATGTTCATGGTAAGTCAAAAAGCGTGCAAAGTAATGCACAAGGCCAGTTTAGTATTGACATAGATTCTAAGAGTCAATTACATATCAGTAAAGATAACTACCTAGATTCTCGTATATCGCTTGAAAATACAGACAACACTATTGATGTTACTTTAAAGCCAACTTCGGTTGAAACTGTTGTTGTATATGCCTCTGCCCTGCATAAAAATAGCTTAGAAATGATTTCACCAGTAAGTGTGCTATCAGGCGATGAGCTAAAAAATAAAGCTAAGCCGACGCTAGGTGAGACACTTAAAGGCATACCAGGCGTTAATGCTAGTTATTTTGGCCCTGTTTCATCAAGTCCGATTATCCGCGGCTTAGGTGGTCCTCGAGTTAAAATTACACAAAATGGTTTGGATAGCAGCGATGCGTCTCGCATTGGACCTGATCACGCTACATCAAGTGACAGCCTAGCGGCAGAGCAAATTGAAGTGTTACGTGGCCCAAGCACTCTACTTTATGGCTCTGGTGCTATTGGTGGTGTAGTCAATGTGGTTGATAACCGTATTCCAACCAATAACATTAACTCTCTATCTGGAGCTGCCCAATACACACACGATACAGTTTCAAATGCGAATACCTACGCAGCAAAACTAGAAACGGGTAGCAATAACTTTAATTTCCATTTTGATGGTACTAAACGCAGCGGTGATGATTACCAAACACCTCGTTTTAACTTACCAGATGAACATGAAGAAGGTGAAGTACATGTTGAAGGCGATGAAGAAACAGCCACTTCAGTTGAAAATACCTTTATAGACAGCGAAACAGTAAATTTTGGTACGAGTTATGTGGGTGATCATTTAACCATTGGATTTTCATACGGTAGTATCGAAACAGATTATGGTATTCCTGGCCACTCACATGATCATCATGAACACGACCATGCGCACGAAGAAGCAGGCGAGCATGAAGAGCATGAAGGTGAAGAGCACGAAGGTGAGGAACATGCAGAAACACCTGTTTATGCTCATTTAGAACAAGACCGTTGGCAGGGGCTGGTAAGTTATGCATTTCATGATAACTGGATTGAGTCAATCAACCTACGTCTTGGTTACACAGACTATACCCATAGTGAAATTGAAGACGGCGCTATTGGCACCACTTTTAGTAATGAAACCACTGAAGCACGTTTAAACGTAGAGCATCAATTAGGCCAATGGCATGGCATGATTGGCTATCACTATAGTGAGTCTGATTATGACGCGATTGGTGAAGAAGCCTTTACACCTGCAAGTATCACGACGACTCATGCGCTATATTTACTTGAAGAACGCAAGTTTGGTGACGTCACCGTAGAACTTGGCGCCCGTTTAGAAGATTATGAGATAACAAGTGATGTAGATACGCATCAGCACAGCCATGATGACGAACCTGTATCAGCAGATGGAACTGTTAACTACACCAAAAACTTTACTAATCTAAGTGCCTCAGCAGGTGCGATTTGGGAGTATATGCCAAGTCACAACCTAGCCGTTAGTTTGTCACATTCAGAGCGTGCACCGCTTTCAGCGGAGCTACTCTCTAATGGTGTGCATATTGCTACCGGGACTTATGAACTTGGCTTGGGTTACCATATTGAAGGTAACGAAGCGCATTTTGAGCCTGAAGAAATTAAACAAGAAACATCAACTAATCTAGATATTAGTTTACGTCGCTTTAGTGGAGACTTTGGTTACACTGTCAACTTTTTCTATAACGACATTAAAAACTTTTATTATCAGCAAAACACAGGATTAGTGTTTGATGAAATGGATGGTTTTGAACCTGCTGCCATTGGTCATAGTGACGCAATTGATGTTTATCAGTTCACAAGTAAAGATGCTGAGCTGTATGGTTTTGAATTTGATGTACATTATCAAATAAACCCCAGCGCCATGGTAAAAGTATTTGGTGATTCTACTCGCGCCAAACTAAAAGATAATGAAGGAAATTTACCACGCATTCCTGCTAATAAATTGGGTTCAGAACTGCAATACACCCTAGGTAGCGCACAATTTACCTTAACAGGAACACATTATTTTGAGCAAAATGATATTAGTGCATACGAAACAGCAACAGATGGCTATACATTGATTGATTTACAAGCCAACTATCAGCTTGATTTAGGTGCCGTTGACACACAGCTTTACCTAAGTGTTGATAACATTACTGATGAACTTGGTTTTGTCCATAGCTCGTTTATTAAAGACATCGCGCCACTTCCTGGTCGTAACTTCCAATTTGGAGTAAGAGGCTACTTTTAAACAAAGATCAGTTTAATGAGACAATAAAAAACCGCATTCATATTAATGAATGCGGTTTTTTCATAACTAAAATGTTATGTACGTTCTAATTAAAGAATTGCGTGTAACTCAACGTCGAATACAAGTGTTGAGTAAGGTGCGATTGCTGCACCGGCACCACGTTCACCATAAGCAAGCTCATGAGGAACGTATAAACGCCACTTAGTACCTACTGGCATCATTTGTAATGCTTCAGTCCAACCTTTGATCACGCCGCCCACTGGGAATTCAGCAGGTTGACCGCGCTCGTATGAGCTGTCAAAAACAGTACCGTTTACTAAAGTACCGTGGTAATCAACACGTACTGTAGACTCAGCAGTTGGCTTCTCGCCTTCACCTGTTGCAAGTACTTCGTACTGAAGACCTGACTCAGTTACTGTAATTTCAGGACGTTTTGCGTTTTCTTCTAAAAATGCAATGCCTTCAGCAGCGAGTACTTTAGCTTCTTCTTCACGACGAGCTTGGATCTCTTCGTTAATTTTTTCAAATGCAGCTTGGATCTCAGGGATCTCAACTTGAAAAGCACTGCCTGCATACGCATCTTTCATGCCTTCAAATACTGAATTTAAGTTTAAACCTTCAAAAGGATTAGCCTTAAGTTGCTCACCCATTTGTAAGCCAATACCGTAACTTGCTTTTTCAGCATCTGTAGTAAAATTATCTGACATAATGTGTTATTCACGTTTTGTTAGTTAAAAGACCCGTATATGCTATCACAAAATAAAAGGTCTTTGGTGCTAGTTTTTATTGAGTTTTTCTTTAATTAAACCAATAGCAAAGGTACACACAGGCAAACTGAGCAAAATTCCAACAAGTAAGCTCATCGACAATAATCCAGCCACACCGACCAGTAAAAGAGGCACAGCTACTAAACCGATAATGCCAATATAAAACGCGCCCCATACAGGCCAATAATTATCGTATTTTGTAATTAAATGCCCCGATAAAATATTAAACCCGATGCCATATAATAAGGTCATTATTAGTGCGTCGTCTGGATATGCATCAATAGCCATTTTTTGTAATAACGATATGGCGCTTTGGTAACAATAACCAAACACAGTCCATAGAAGAATGTGCTTAAGTAAACGTTTAGAAAAGGATAATTCCGGGGACTGTGACATTATAAAGCTCCAGATAGCAAAAAACCGCCAATAAGGCGGTTTTTTAAATAATGGTGGAGAGATAGGGATTTGAACCCTAGAGGGGCTATAAACCCCTGCCGGTTTTCAAGACCGGTGCATTCGACCACTCTGCCATCTCTCCGTACGGCGCGCATAATAAGATCATACGCTTAGCTTGTAAAGCCCTATTTTAATAAAACCGGCTAAATAGTTAAATATAAACCGCTTTAGTTATCAATTAGCCATTATTAGTAATATTGCTTAGGCCTACGAGCAATCCAAGAGCACACTAAACAGACCAATAAGCTGGCTGTTAAAAATGCAATACTTTGAAATATTAAATCGAAGCGATTAAGGTCATCGCTCGGGATCACAACCAATACAAATGAAGGCAGTACAGTGAACAGTAAAACATAACAACATATTTTAAAGGCTCTGCCAAAATCAAACCGTTTCGATTGTTGCATCCACCAAGTTAGCAATACCAGCACCCCTATTGCTGAAGCAGCAATAAAATGCTCAGCTTGAGTGCTCATTGCAACATAAAATGTCGCAAGCGCGCCAACTACACCCCAGATTGACCAAGCAAACCAGTTTTCTTTTTCACGTAAAAATAAATTTCCCATCATTTTCGTCTTCTTTATCGTTATTATTGGTAAGACTTTCCATACATTACCAAAAAACAACCGATTAAAAAACAAACTGAAGAAGATTTATTACGTTTAGTGCTTCCGTGCGCTTCTCGCAGCTACAATATTAACCGCAGTAGTGTAACACGATTAACTTAATGAATTATGACTATATTGAATATAAAAAGTTCATACTATTTCTACAAAAAACTAAAATAATTTTCTGGTTTGTGCCTTGGTGACTTTTTGCATTCAATTGCCGGGGTCCCTAAATATAAATAACCGACTATTTCATCATCATCATTTAAGTTAAGCGCCTGTTTAACACTGGGGCTTTGTGCAAAGTAACCCGTACGCCAAATACCGCCTAACCCCTGAGCGAATGCGGCTTGTTGCATTGCCAATACGCCACAACCTGCGCTTTGTACTTGTTCAATTCTAGGAACTTTTGGGTGTGGTTGATATTTTGCAATCGCAATAATAATCATGGGTGCTCTAAGCGGTAACTCCTTAGCGCGATTAATCACTTTTTCAGCCTGCTGCTCTGCTATAGCGCTTTGATAATAAATTTCACCTAACTTATGACGAGCATCACCTTGAACAATAATATATTGCCACGGTGCAATACAGCCATGATCGGGCACTCTCAACCCAGCCTGCTGAATATTGTTTAACTGCTCTTCATTAGGCCCTGGCGCTGTCAATTTTGCATCAGATTGGCGAGTGAGTAAAAGCTCAATAGCATCCATAGTGTGCTCTCAAAATTCAAAACGTAAGAGTAACATTTATAAGTAAAAAATAAACACTGCAGGGTTAAAACTACCAAGCAGATAAAATTAATGAAGCGAGTGTTTATATCCTAGTAACTATTGATGCAGGCACCGCGTTTAAACCAATAATCTAGGCTTACAAAACGCCCACCTCCCGTAAAGAATAAGCTAAGTAACATGGCAAAATAAATAGCAGAAAATTCGATGCCGTTATTTAGTATTGATGGTTTACCTTTTTCGTATAAGTAATCTGAAAAGCCGTACTCTTCCACTAAGCTGCGAATTTTACCTATGCGGACTTGTACTTCTTTTGAATTTTCAAGGCTTTCTTTGGCACCAGGGACTGATAGCCAATCAAGTACTTGGGCGGCACTTGTTTGTGGATTTGTTGGCGCTATAGCAAACCAGCCGTTATGCCAGTGTACTGTTGTTGCTGCTACCACCATTGTAAACATAAGTGGAATACTCACTAATCGCGTAAATAAACCAATAAGTAAAAACCAACCTCCTAAAAACTCACTCCAACCGGCTAAAAAAGCCAGCAAATCAGGAAACGGTAATCCTAACCCCCAGTCACTATTGCCAAACCACTGAACGACATCATCAGAGGCTAAAAACTGGTTAAAAAAACCATTAGTATCGCCACTTATTGCGAGTTTGTTATAGCCTGCAATAATCATTACAGGCGCTAAAATCAAGCGAAAAAGCAAAGCAGGCAAACCATCCAATAAAGATAATTTACCTATAATATTGTCGTAAAGTGTAATTAATTTAATCATGCGCACTCTTGTATGTTCATTGTTTATTAAGTTATAGACTATAAACAAACATGACCGCGCACAGAGCTAAATTATTTCGCCCTTAAAGATTAAATTTGCCTTGCTACTTGTAACGCTTCAAATATTGCGCGTTTAGCATCAATAGCAGCAGCCAATTTAGCGCCACCAATAACATGTACTTTGGCGTTCTCTGCTTGTGCCTTAAATAACTCGTCGTTAGACACTTGACCAATACAGGCAATAACCGTATCAACTGGCAGTACTTGAGTTTCACCAGCAACACTAATGGTTAGGCCGTTTTTATCAAAACTATGGTATTGGCAGTCTGCAATTTGTTTAACACCATGCTGTTTGGCAACTTGCCGATGGATCCAACCCGTAGTTTTACCTAAGTCACCACCAAAGCGCCCTGCACTGCGTTTTAGCATATAGAGCTGACGTTCATCTTTATGCGGCTGAGGTTCACACTCTATGCCCCATTGGGTTTTAAAGTCGCTGATGCTTTGTGATTTGTGTTCACTTAAAAATGCCACCATATCAAAACCAATACCGCCTGCGCCTAATATAGCAATAGAATTACCCAGCTCTACTTCACCGCGTATAACTTCATCGTAAGCAAATACACGCTTATCATCGCTGCATTTAATCGTAGCTTCACGTGGTCTTACACCAGTTGCAAATACCACATCATCAAACTCAGCTAGCATACTGTCACTAAATGCTTTACCTAATTCAATGGTTACATTAAGACGCTTAAGTTCATTAGTAAAGTAAGCTAATGTATGATTAAAGTCTTCTTTACCAGGTATTTGCATCGCTAAATTGAATTGCCCACCCATGTGTTGCTTTTGGTCAATCAGGGTTACATTGTGCCCTTTTTGCGCTAAGTAACAGCTAGACGATAAACCTGCAGGCCCTGCGCCAACAACTAATACATTTTTAGCTTTCTCTGCTTTTTCTAACGGGTAATCAAGCTCAAAACCTGCTTGTGGATTTACTAAACAGGTAGCGCGCTTACCTTTAAATACATGATCTAAACAACCCTGATTACAACCAATACAAATATTAATATGCTCAGATTGCTTAGCCGCGTATTTATTAAAAAATTCAGGATCGGCTAATAATGGACGCGCCATAGAAATTAAATCAGCTTCGCCAGCATTTAAAATATCATTAGCAATCTCTGGGGTATTAATGCGGTTTACCGCAATAACAGGCACGCTAATAACATCTTTTAAACGCTTTGACGCTTCTTTAAATGCACCTGGTGGCACCATACTCGCAATTGTAGGTACGCGCGCTTCATGCCAACCAATTCCGGTATTAAAAATATCAACACCCGCTTTTTCAAGTGCAACAGCTTGTTGAGTTACTTCATCAGGGGTGGAACCATTAGGGATTAGATCTATAACCGAGAGTCTAAAAATAATTAAAAATTTATCCGATACTTTTGCTCTTACCGCTTTTACAATTTCAACGGCTAAGCGCATCCTGTTTTCAAGGCTGCCGCCAAATTCGTCGTTTCGTTTATTAGTATGCGGTGCCATAAACTCATTAATCAAATAACCTTCTGAGCCCATTACTTCCACGCCATCGTAACCAGCCTTTTCAGCTAAATAAGCCGAGTGAGCAAAATCTTTAATCGTTTTGTTAATTGAACTTAAAGACATTTCCTTTGGTTTATATGGATTAATCGGGGCTTTTATAGCACTTGGTGCCTGATTAAAAGGGTGATACGCATAACGCCCAGCATGTAATAATTGCAAACATATTTTACCACCATGTTGATGAACAGCTTGCGTATATGCACGATGCTTAAATACATCATAATAACTATTAAATGATGAGGAAATAGGCGTTAACTTACCGCGTAAGTTAGGGCTGTAGCCTCCGGTAATAAGCATTGCAGTGCCACCTTTGGCACGTGCTTCATAAAAGGCACGAAGGCGTTTACGATTGTGCCAACCTTCTTCAAGGCCGGTATGCATTGATCCCATTACTAAACGGTTGCGTAGTTGTGTGTGTTTTAGTTCTAGTTTTTGTTCTAACATCCTGTGCCCCAATAACTGGTCTAACCTGTGTGTTTGTCCAATTCTGCTTTAATGACGCAAAATAAGCAATATACGAGCAGCTTAAACTTAAACTTTTTAATTTAAAACGCTCGTTTTATGTATAACTGTTAATTGTAAAATACGGCTAAAAGTGACATAAACATTCGTATAATCATATGTGTAATTGAATTTATAAATGTTTCGTTACGATTTAGCAGTTAAATTAATTTATATTCTAAGCTACTATGGCAATAACGTTTTAGCTGTACGAATTTAAGGAGCTATTTTGATAGCGAAGGTATTTAAAGGTATATGGACAGGGATTAACTTCTCGCGTCGTTTAGTACTAAATTTATTATTTTTATTTTTGGTTATCATTTTCATTGTCTCAGTATCAAGTGACGGCGATAAAATCATTGTCGAAGAGGGTTCTGTCCTCAGGCTCAACCTAAACGGTCCTATTGTGGAAGAAAAAACCTACGTAGACCCTGTAGAAGCGGCCATTAATGATGCAACAGCAAGTGCTGATACCCCTACTGAAATACTACTTGATGATGTCATTGAAGTGATCAATGAGGCGTCACAAGACTCTCGTATCAGCGCAATTTTGCTTGATTTACAAGAAATGCCAAAAGCGCACTTAAATAAGCTTAAGCAAATTACAAAAGCACTTGATGCATTTAAAGCAACTGGAAAAAAAGTAATTGCTTCAGGTTATTACTATACCCAAGCGCAATATTACATTGCCGCGCATGCAGACGAAATTGCGATGCACCCTTATGGTAGTGTGCTTATTGAAGGCTACGGTATGTACCCGCTTTACTTCAAAGATGCATTAGAAAAATTAGAAGTCACTCAGCATATATTTCGTGTAGGTACTTTCAAATCTGCCGTTGAACCGTTTATCAGAAACGATATGTCAGAAGCAGCTAAAGAAGCAAACCGCGTATGGTTAGGTGCTTTATGGAACGAATATAAACAAGATGTAAGTGCGGTGCGTCCATTTGACGAATCAAATTTTGATGAAACAATGGATACTTATTTAGCCAAAATGCAGGCTGCCAATGGTGATGCGGGTAAATACGCGCTGGATAATAAATGGGTTGATTCTCTCAAAACTAATCAACAAATTCGTCAGCAATTAATTGATCTAGTTGGTGCTGAGGAAGATGGTAAAACATTTAAACAAGTGTCTTTTGGTGAATACTTAAGCTTAGTTAAGCCGCCAATTGAGTTTGATAACCCAATGACAGAAAAAGTCGCTGTTGTTGTAGCTAAAGGTACCATCGTAGACGGTGAGCGTCGTGCCGGTGAGATTGGCGGTGATTCAACAGCTGCACTATTACGCAAGGCACGCCTTGACGATAAAGTAAAAGCAGTCGTGTTACGTATTGATTCTGGCGGTGGCAGCATGTTTGCCTCTGAAGTTATTCGTGCTGAGGTATTGGCGCTTAAGGCCGCAGGTAAACCAGTCATTGCTTCAATGAGCTCAGTAGCTGCATCAGGTGGTTATTGGATTGCATCAGCGGCAAATGAAATTTGGGCAGCACCTAGTACGATTACCGGCTCAATCGGTGTATTTGGTACCTTTATGACCTTTGAAGATACCTTAGCTAAAATCGGTGTTTACTCTGATGGTGTAGCGACTACAGAAATGGCCGGTTTTTCAATAACTCGTCCACTAAATGAAAAAATGGCACAAGTGATTCAAATGAGTGTTGAAGAAGCTTATGAACGTTTTTTAAATGTCGTTGCCGATGCCCGTAATATGACCCCTGAGCAAGTTGATAAAATTGCCCAAGGCCGCGTTTGGATTGCATCGCAAGCTCAAGAGCTTGGTTTAGTTGACAAGCTGGGTAACAAGCAAGACGCTATCAAAGCGGCTGCAGAGCTTGCTAAACTTAACTTCTATGAAGTTAAAACAATTAAACAATCACTTAGCCCTCAAGAACAAATGCTCCAAGATATTTTTGGTAGCGCCGCGGTTAAATCAGTGCTTGGGCTTGAAACACAAAAATCAGCAGTACTAGCTAGTCAAGCTAACCTGCAAAGCGTGATTAAGCAATTAAGCAGCGAAGTAGAAAACCTGAAAGATTATAACGATCCACAAGGTGTTTACGCACGCTGTTTAGAATGTACAGTTGCACAATAATGCCCTAACAGGCTGTATTGATTAGCACTTAGCGTTATACTAAGCCCAGTTTTTTTACTGGGCTTTTTTTATGAAACGTAAACGCATTTACATCGCTTATACTGGCGGTACTATAGGAATGAAAAAATCAATCCGCGGCTATATTCCTGCCGAAGGTTTTTTAACCGAAACTGTGGTTAAAAACGCAGAATTTAATCGTGAAGAAATGCCATTATTCGATATTCATGAATACTGCCCACTGATTGACTCTTCAGATATGTCTCCTGCCCACTGGCAACTTATTGCTGATGACATAAAAAGTAAGTACCAAGATTACGACGGCTTTGTAGTGCTGCATGGTACAGATACCATGGCTTATACGGCATCGGCTTTATCGTTTATGTTTGAAAACTTAACAAAGCCTATTATCGTGACCGGCTCACAAATTCCGCTCTCTCAATTACGCTCTGATGGTCAAGTTAACCTACTTAATGCCATGTATTTAGCAGCTAACTACCCGATAGCAGAAGTCAGTTTGTTTTTTAATAATCAATTATTTAGAGGCAACCGTGCAACCAAAGCACATGCCGATGGATTTGATGCATTCGCCTCTCCTAACCTAGAGCCATTAGCGCTGTCTGGCATTAATATTCAACTGATCAAAGGTCAGTTAAGTCCGTATGTAGAAAATGAATTACAAGTTGTGCAGATCACTCCTCAAGCCATTGGTGTATTGTATTTATACCCGGGGATCAGCAAAGAAGTGGTTAAAAGCTTAGTTAATGGCAACATTAAAGCATTGGTACTGCTGAGCTTTGGTGTGGGTAATGCACCGCAAGACCCTGAGTTTTTGGATATACTTGATGAAGCGAGTAAGCGCGGCGTTATTATCACAAACCTCACTCAATGCCTAAAAGGGCAAGTGAATATGGGCGGATATGCCACAGGAAATGCGCTACTCAATATAGGCGTGATCAGTGGTTTTGATATGACCTTAGAAGCCTGTTTAACTAAACTGCATTATCTTTTTAGTCAAAACTTAGAGGTCGAAACGATTCGCCATTTAATGCAAGATAATTTGCGGGGTGAGTTAACTCGTTAGGTGTTCAGCAAAACGAATAACAAAAAAGGACGCTATTTAGCGTCCTTTTTATTTACTTAGATTTTATTAACGAACTTTTGCGTCAATATCAACTAAGTCAGTTAAATGACACGTTTCACCACTGTGAGTCTTAATGCCATGCTCACCAAAGTAATCACGCTGGGCTTGTACTAAATGCCCATTACTTGGTGTTGTTAACGTTGCTAAGTAGGTTTGTGTTGCACTTAGCACAGGGAATGCCAGACCAGTCATGACTGCTTGGCCCGTTACCTTACGCATTGCGAGTGACTCTTTTTCAAGAGTATCAATAAACTCAACACCTTGCGCAACACTGTCTAAGTAATCTGCACGAATAATACACCCTGCACGCCAGGTTTGTAGTGTTTTAGCTAAATCAACTTTCCACTGATGGGTACGTGAAGCACCTTTAATTAGTGCAAGTCCCTGACGATACGCTAGTAAACTTGCAAGAGTAAATGCATCTTTTAGTTCATCTAAATCAACATCAACTTGAGTGGTATTTTGCGCGCTATACGTCATCTCTTGTGCAGCAGTGGTATTGCATGCATTAGTTAAATGGCGTGCTTGAACAGCAGCTACTAATGAAGGTACCGCAATACCCAATTCAAGTGCATTTTGAGCTGTCCATAAGCCAGTGCCCTTTGCGCCAACTTTGTTATCAATTAAGTCAACAAGGGGCACATTTTGCGAATTTTCAAGTGACAAAATATGGCTAGAAATTGACAATAAATAGCTATTTAACTGGCCTTGTGACCATTCATTAAATATCTCAGCAATTTCTTTTGGTGAGCGGTTAGTTCCGTGACGAAGTAGCTGATACACTTCAGCAATAAGTTGCATCAGTGCGTATTCAATTCCATTGTGAACCATTTTTACAAAATGACCGCTGGCTGATTGTCCAACGCGAGCAAAACACGACTCGCCTTTGTAGCTTGCAGCAACTTTTGTAAACCATGGCTCGACACGCTCCCAGCCACCTTCAGAACCACTTGCCATCATAGCTGGCCCATGACGCGCACCCTCAGCACCACCTGAAATACCCATGGTGGCAAACTCAAACTTGTCTTGGTATTTTAGCTTGCGATTAATTCCGTCTTTGTAATTACTGTTACCGCAGTCAACAATAATATCACTACATTGAACACCCGCTTCAATAAGCTCATTGCAAACCGCATCAACCAACTCACCCGCAGGTACAAGTAATAAAATAGAACGCGGTGTTTCTAAACGCCTAACCATATCCCCTAGATCAGAGACAATGTGAAGTTTGTCAGCCATGCCTTGTGACTTAGCACAGCTTAATAACTCTTCACCCGCATTTGGGTTTTTGTCATAAGCGACCAGCGTTATCCCTTTTTCAATCAAGTTCAGGGCAAGATTTTTCCCCATAACGCCTAACCCTACTAATGCAACTTGCATTTAGTGCCCTCCTCGGTAACAACTATTTGGTTAGTAAATTAAAATAATACCGCGTGCATTATACTCAGGCCTAAGCCATGAGCAAAGCTACATGCATTTATTACAGTTAAAATAAACACTGCAATTATATCAAACAACCGCCCTCACAGGGGAAGAAATAGCGCTGCTATTTAAATTTTTAGATCATTGACGTCCTGTGACACCGGTGTCATAATGATGACATATTGATCTTGTATATAATAGTCGCAATGTTATGAAAATTGCATAAAACTAAAAATTACTATTTAACCTGAAATCTTCTTATGAGATTTATTAAATAGTCACTAAAACAAAATAACCGTCAACTTGCTTAAAATAAGCGCACAGGAGAATTTAATGTTAAGACGTACAAAAATAGTCGCGACACTTGGACCTGCAACAGACAGAGATAATAACTTAGAAAAAATAATTCGCGCAGGCGCAAACGTCGTTCGATTAAACTTCTCACATGGTGTTGCACAAGATCACAAAGACCGTGCACAAGCAGTTAGAGATATAGCCGCTAAATTAGGTAAGCACGTTGCAATTCTTGCTGACCTGCAAGGCCCTAAGATCCGTGTTTCAACCTTTAAAGAAGGTAAAGTGACTTTAGCGGTTGGTGCAAAATTCGTTCTTGATGCAAAAATGGAAAAAGGCCAAGGCGACATTAACGCCGTTGGTATTGATTACAAAGAGCTACCACAAGATGTGGCTCCTGGTGATTTACTGCTGTTAAACGATGGTTTAATTCAGCTTACTGTTGAGCATGTTGAAGGTCACTTAGTACACACTGTGGTTACTGTGGGTGGGGTGCTCTCGAACAATAAAGGGATTAATCGTTTAGGTGGTGGTTTAACTGCACCCGCGTTTACCGACAAAGACAAAGAAGACTTAATCACTGCTGCTGAAATTAATGTTGATTATATTGCCGTTTCTTTCCCGCGAAGTGGCGATGACATGCGTTATGTACGCTCTCTTGCAGAGGCTGCAGGCTCTAATGCACAGCTTTTAGCTAAAATTGAACGTGCTGAAGCAGTAGAAACACAAGAAGCAGTAGATGATATCATTTTAGCGTCTGACGCTGTGATGGTTGCCCGTGGTGATTTAGGTGTTGAAATTGGTGACGCTGCACTAATGGGTAAGCAAAAACTCATTATTCGTCGTGCTCGTTCATTAAACCGTACCGTTGTAACCGCTACTCAAATGATGGAATCGATGATCGATAATCCTATGCCAACACGCGCAGAAGTTATGGATGTTGCCAATGCAGTACTTGATGGCACCGATGCAGTTATGCTTTCTGCTGAAACCGCCGCTGGTGATTACCCAGAAGAAACCGTTGCTACTATGGCGCGTGTTTGTTTAGGCGCTGAGTCACAAAAAGAGACCCATGTCTCTAAGCATCGTTTAGATAGCCGTTTCTCTTCTAATGCGGAATCAATTGCTCTCTCTGCAATGTATGCAGCTAATCACTTAGACTCTGTTAAAGCGATTATCACCCTGACTGAATCAGGTAGCACAGCAAAACTTATGTCACGTATTAGCTCAGGCTTACCCATTTACTCACTTTCACGTCATGCCAGTACATTAGGGCAAACAGCACTATATCGTGGTGTTTACCCGGTGTTTTTTGACTCTACCAAATGTGAAAAAGATAATATGGTTAAAGATGCATTAAACACGTTAGTGGCTGCAGGCTCACTGCAAGTAGGCGACACCGTGATTATCACCCATGGTGATGCAATGGAAACAATTGGTGCAACCAACACGATGAAGATTGTGACTGTTTCGTAAAAGTTACTACAAAAAAACGCGAGCTATTTGCTCGCGTTTTTTTATGCTATTAATTTAACCTGAACTCTGGTTAATTTAGCTTGCCAGCGCTGCTTTTACTTTGTCGCGATAGCTTCGGCTAACTTTGAGTTCTTGACCGTTTTCAAGTACCAATAAGTACTCACCACTTACCTGAGTAACCAGCTTACTAATTTGTTTAGTGTTAACAATTGCACTGCGATGGACACGAACAAATAGATTTGGGTCTAATTCTTGTTCAAGCTCTTTCATGGTTTTACGTAATATATGCGTTTGCCCATCTTGGCAATGTAAACACATATAATCACCCGCTGCATCTACCCACTGTATGGTAGCAACTGGCACTCTGACAATTTCGCCCTGCTCTTTTACTGCTAATGATTCAGGGTAGCGACGATCAGTTAAGGTATCACCTGTGGCTAATTTCTTTAAAATCTCTTCACAGTTATTACCCGTTATTCCAGCTACAAAGCTAGCTAATTTTTTCTTATGGGCGTTGTCCTGCTGTGTTTTTAAATAGGTATGCACTTTTTCTACCGCCTGTTTTAATCTGTTATCATCAACGGGTTTTAAAATGTAATCTAAAGCATGGATTTCAAATGCTTTAACAGCAAAATGATCAAACGCAGTCACAAACACAATAGCTGGCAAATCTTTACTACTTTCACTCAATGCGCGCGCAACCTCAAAGCCGTTCATCCCAGGCATTTGAATATCTAAGAACACGAGGTCAATTTTTTCGTTTTTGCAGCTTTCGATTGCATCAAATCCTGAGCTACATAGTTTGATCACTTCAATATCAGAAAACTCTTCAAGCCTGACGGCTAAACCTTTACGTGCTAATGGTTCATCATCAACAATAAGCGTTTTTATTCTTGTCATTTCTTCACAGCCTTCTCAAACGGGACTCGCAGATTAACTTTTAATCCACTTGGCGTATTATGTGATAATACAAACGAGTAATTATTTTCGTAGAGCGTTTTTAATCTGTCTCGGGTATTTGCCACACCCACGCCTTGTGCATTAACTAACTGGCCATTTACAATTTCAGTGCCTGGACCATTATCGCCCACTTCAAGTAATAATTCATTAGCAAATACTTGTGCTTTTATATCAATCACGCCACCTTCTGCCATGTGGGCAATGGCATACTTAATAGCATTTTCAATGATCGGTTGTAATATTAAGCTAGGTACCAATGCTTGTTGTGCTTGATCACTCACATCAACATTAACTTGTAGCCGTTCATCAAAGCGCACACGTTCAATTTCTAAATAAAGCATTAATGCGTGTAACTCTTGCTCTAGCGGCACTTTTTTAATTGGATCAGTGTTGAGTGTATAACGCAAAAAATCACTCAACTTAGATACCATTAGGTTAGCATCTTTGTTTTCTTTAACCAAAATTAAAGTGGAGATAGCATTAAGGGTATTAAATAAAAAATGCGGGTTTAACTGATATCTGAGCATCTTTAGCTGCGCTTCATGCGCCATTGTAGTTGCTTTTAACGCTTTTTGGCGTTCACTTTGTAATAGTTGATAATACTTAACCCCAAAGTACAAGCCACTCCAACACAAAATAATATAAACGGAGTCTAACCCTTGTTGTAAATAATAAAACCATTCTTCAGGGCGATAACCGTGACGATAAATCTCCCATAAGTTAAACTTTTGAACCACGGCCCAGAGCGTACCAGTTACATACGAGGCACCAAATACAACAATAATTAAGACCCACGGCGAGGCATTCCAAATTTTGCGATATATATAACGTAACGGGACAGTCATTAAACAGCCCGCATAGGCATTGAGTAAAATAACAAATACGTAAATATCACGCATTTCAAATACTTTAGAACCAATGTAATTAACTAACGCATACCCTATCCAGCCAGCGATTTGTAAAAGCCAGAAAAAGCGTTGTCTGTTATCAATTAAAGACTGCCAATTCAAAATTAATTATTACCTTGTAAATTTGGTATTATTATATCGATTTATCAACGGGTATAGCACTACCAACTGTCTTACTTTTTAATAGCCCTATCGCAAACTATAACCCAAGCTTATGCATTTATAGTTAAGCATTTCACTTAAGTTGTACGCATAAAAAAAGCGAAAGGTAGGTACCTTTCGCTTCTCAATGTTTACTTTTTATTTATTAAGCAAGCTTGTCTGAAGCAACTTTATAAGTTGGATCTTCAATAACGTTTACTTCCACTAAGTCACGCGCTTTATGAAGTAGTTCAGTACAATCTTTACTTAAGTGACGTAAATGCAACTTTTTACCGGCTTTATTGTACTTATCAGCTAAGCTGTCAATTGCTTCTATTGCACTGTGGTCCGCAACACGGCTGTATTTAAACTCAACAATAACGTCTTTAGGGTCGTTCTTTACATCAAATAAATCGGCAAAGTTTTTAACTGAACCAAAGAATAAAGGCCCGTGTAACTCGTACACTTTTGAACCTTCTTTATCGATATAGTTCGTTGTGTAGATATGTTTAGCATGCTGCCAAGCAAACACTAATGCAGACACAATAACACCCACACACACAGCAATGGCTAAGTCAGTGATAACCGTCACACCCGATACTAAAACAATTACAAATGCGTCAGATAAAGGCACGCGTTTCATCATTTTAAAACTTGCCCATTCAAATGTTCCAAGTACTACCATAAACATAACACCAACTAATGCCGCTAGTGGGATCATTTCAATTAAGCTTGAGGCAAAGATAATAAACGCAAGTAACATCAGCGCAGCACTAATACCAGATAAACGCGAACGGCCACCTGAATTAATGTTAATCATAGATTGGCCAATCATGGCACAGCCACCCATTGCACCAAAGAAACCACATGTGACGTTTGCCGCACCTTGGCCAATACATTCTTTATTAGAATGGCCACGTGTTTCTGTAATTTCGTCAATCAAGCTTAGCGTTAATAATGACTCAATTAAGCCAATTGCTGCAAGAATAAGCGCATACGGGAAGATAATTTGTAGTGTTTCTAAATTAAAAGGCACCATAGGAATATGGAACTGCGGTAAACCACCTGCAATTGTTGCCGCTTCATTACCTGTCATTCCTTTTAAGAAATCAAGTACTGTACGCGCTTCTAGGTCAAGGCCAATAACTAAGCCAGTAACCGTCACAATGGCAACCAATGACGAAGGGACTGCGGTCGTTAATTTTGGTAAAAAGTGAATAATAGCCATAGTTAGCGCCACTAAACCGAGCATGATGTACATTGCACTGCCCGTCATCCACTCTTGGCCGCCAGCACCATCAGGCACTTTAAACTGCCCAAGCTGAGCTAAAAATATCACAATTGCTAAGCCATTAACAAAACCGAGCATCACCGGATGTGGAACCATACGTATAAATTTACCGAGCTTAAATACTCCGGCCAATATTTGTAATAGCCCCATGAGCAAAACGGTGGCAAATAGATATTCCACTCCGTGATCAAGCACTAAACTTACCATTACAACCGCAAGCGCACCGGTTGCACCCGAAATCATACCCGGACGACCACCAAAAATAGCCGTAATTAAGCCAACAATAAATGCGGCATATAAACCAACAAGGGGTTCTACATTTGCAACAAAGGCAAATGCAACAGCTTCTGGGATCAAGGCAAGTGCCACGGTCAATCCAGAGAGAATATCGTTTTTAGCAGAGCTTGGCGCCCTACTGAGTAAGTTAAACATTGAGTTCCTCAGTTTTATTTAGCTGACAAAAAAAGCGCTGAATTCTATCAAATTAGCGCTCATTTCACAATTATAGTTAATGCAGCCGATTTGTTTATCATCGGCTTATTTTTATTTTACAGTGGTAAGGCTGTACTACGTTTTACACAGGTCATGGTCACGTTAGAATGAACCTCTTGGACGTACTCTAAGCTAAGTAGGTTATCGCGTACAAAGTGTTCATAACCTTCTATGCCTTGAGAAATAATACGTAACATAAAGTCCATAGTACCCGCCATAGTGTAACATTCAGTCACTTCATCATAGCTAAGTATCAGTTTTTCAAACTCGGCTAGATTCTTTTTACCATGGTTTGATAAACGTACATGGGCGTAAACCAACATATCAAAGCCCAGCTTTTTTTCATCAAGCAATGCGACTTTACTTTTGATGTAGCCATCTTGTTCTAATTTGGCAATACGACGCCAACAAGGAGACTGAGATAGGCCTACTTTATCTGCAATTTCAGCGGTTGATAAACTTGCATCTTGTTGTAAAAGTGCCAATATTTGGCGATCTACGTGATTTAGAGACATTTTATTTCTTATTTATCTAATAAATTGGTTAAATTATACAGCCTTTTTAAAAAGCAGTCTGCATATTTTTAACAATTAAACACATCAACCAAATTGACCACTTACAAACGGATTGGTTGCCTTCTCATTGGCGACATCGGTATCTTCACCATGACCACTTAAAATTGCGGTACTCAGTGGCAACGTCATTATATGGGCCTGTATTGAGCTAATAAGCTGCTTACTGTCTCCTTTTGGAAAATCAGTACGCCCGACTGAGCCTTTAAATATAACATCACCCACAATAACGGTGCTTTGCGTATCTTGATAAAATACAACGTGTCCTGGGGTGTGCCCTGGGCAATGCAGTACTTTAAATACAAGCTGACCAACTTGTATGGTGTCACCATGTGCTAGCCATTCATCTGGGTAAAAAGCACTGATAGGTTTAAATCCAAACATTGTGGCTTGCATTGGTAAGTTATCAAACCAAAAGCGCTCATCCTTATGTGGGCCAATAATCTTTATATTGTATTGCTCACGTAAGCTATGAGCACCACCCACATGGTCTAAGTGTCCATGGGTCAACCAGATGGCTGACAAGCTCAAGTTATGCTGTGTTAGTGTTGTATTAATTTTGTCAACATCACCACCGGGATCTACCACCACAGCTTGCTGGGTTTGTTCGCATACTATAATTCGGCAATTTTGCATAAACTGCGTAACGGGAATTGTGATTATTTTCATCTTATATTTCTTTATTTTTTTGCGCTGGAATAACTATATCTTGTTCATACGACATTAAAATTGGGTATTTTAAATAAGCTTGATCGTAAAACGGGCTATGTTCATAGAGCCAATTTAAGCGCGCCTCAGAATTTGTAGCAAATGCTTTATCTTGCTTCAGTTTTTTATTAAATGCTTTTGCTAATTTAGGATCATCACTGAGCATTTTCTCAGCAAATGGGAGCAATGCGTAATTTTCCATATACTCTGTTCGCTGAAAAATTGTATTAAATTCACCCCATGCAAAAAAAGAGTCAGGAGCTTCTGGATGCAATAAATGCACAGCTAACTCGCCTGCTTTTTGTTGGGTACTGACCTCAAACCAACCATCTAAATCAACATTCGTGGCCGGTTCATAGTTAAAACGTGCCGACACTCTAAATCGTCCTTCAAATGGTGCTTTATCAAAGCTATATTGCGCCACTTTTGCCATTTTCAACGGCTGAGTATTGGCGCCACTGAGTTTATTAATTGATACCCCATGTAAAGCAAGCTTTTCGATAATATCGGTATACACTGGCGGGATAAAAAACGATTTAGGGACTTCAACCGTGTGCTGTACTTCTTTTTGCCAAAAAATAGGCAGCTTGTCATAATCTTGCTTTTTACCTAAATAACTTACTTCTTGCTGATTTGATAAAGCATTCATATTCTTAGAATAAGCAATGCCTTTAAATTTGATATGATCAGCTTGCTCAGCGTAGCTACGTTTAACAATTAATTGCTTAGGCACAAATTGCTGTTCTTTTTTTACCGCATTGGCGAGTTTATCTTTATGGTTTGCTAACGCTTCAATAGCACCATCTATAAATACATAAGTCCCTAGCACGCGTTGCTTATAGGGTTTTAAAGAATGGTTTTCGACTAAAATAGTTGGCAATGACCTTAAATCACCCCAGCCATTAGAAAAACGAGGCGTCGCCACCCAACCTGCTAAACCTGATTTAAATTCTTGTTTATCCATAACAAACACTAAAGGGCCAGGGATATGTCCTTGCTCAGTTAAGGTTTGATCAATAACAGGTTTAAAGTAACGGTTGAGTGCATCCGAAATAGCGGGCGACTCGCTAGCAAATACTGGGTTATAGCCGTAGGTGACATCATATTGGTAATCGGCCCCATCAGTCACATGCACGTCTATATATAAATTAGGATTATAATCGTTAATGACTGCAAGTACGCTTTTAACCTCGGGGGTATCTAATTTAGTGAAATCACGATTTAAATTAAGGTTATTAGCATTTGTTCTAAAACCCATTTTTACTGGGCCGCGCTGATTGATTCGATTAAATGCACTACTGCGTTCATGCCCATCGACATTAAGAATGGGAATAAATAAAATGTTTACCTTTTTTAATATATCGCGACGTTTACCCGTGGCAATATCTCTAAGCAACATAAACATTGCATCTTTACCATCAATCTCACCGGCGTGAATACCAGCCTGAATAAGCACAGTTGGTTTAGTGCTGTTAGCCATTTGCCCAGCATCAAAAAAGCCTTGTTCGCTGGCAATCAACATTTTTATTGCACGTTTACTATTACTATAGCCAATCGTTTTTGATTTAAATTGAGTGGGATTAGCCGCTACCAACCTATCAACAAATGCCATGGTATCAGCATAATTAGGAGACGAGACTCCTGCAGAAATTTCAAAGTCTGTGGTTAAAGGTCCCTGTTGTTGCAATAGCGATGTGCTCGCACCTTCCCATGGTAATAATGGCGGTAAATGACTGTTATTCGCCATACTTGCAGATAAAACCAATAAACTTATAAACATATACTTCTCTAGCAAACGCATTAATTAAAAAAAATTATAGCAATTAAAGCTTTTTAGATGCCAAAACTGCGGTAGTTCAACAAAAAAATGCAGCCAATTGCAGTTTCCTTTGATTATTTGCTCAAGTCCTAGTCAAGTGCTGATAAAAACATAATTAATATCAACCTTAAGAGCAACAATGAACATGCCTAAAATTCTGGTTTAGCTAGTTAAGTTAAATGGATACACGGCACTAAAAGGTATGACATAGCTAAAACAGTAAATAGCAGGCACAAAAAAAGGAGCCATAGGCTCCTTTTCAATACTTATACAAAAACTTAAGCTGCCGCTAGGCCTTCTTTTGCTTTTGCTACAAGCGCTGCAAATGCAACTTGGTCGTAAACAGCGATATCTGCAAGGATCTTACGATCGATTTCTACAGATGTCTTTTTAAGACCATTAATAAAACGGCTGTAAGACAGACCATTTTGACGTGAAGCAGCATTGATACGTGCAATCCATAATTGACGGAAAGTACGTTTCTTAGCACGGCGGTCACGGTAAGCGTATTGACCCGCTTTAGTAACAGCCTGGAAGGCTACGCGGTAAACACGTGAACGTGCTCCGTAGTAACCTTTCGCTTGTTTTAAAACTTTTTTGTGACGTGCACGTGCGACAACGCCGCGTTTAACTCTTGCCATTTCTAAAAACCCCTATTAAGCGAATGGTAACATACGTGAAACTAGACCATGGTCATTTTTATGAACCATCATCTTAGGACGTAGGTGTAACTTACGCTTAGAAGTTTTCTTAGTCAGAATGTGACGAAGATGCGCTTGTTTACGCTTGAAACCGCCAGAAGCAGTCTTTTTGAAACGCTTAGCTGCGCCTCTGTGACTTTTTAGCTTGTAAGCCATTGCAATAACTCCAATTGTATTGCTTTAAAATTAGTAAGAAGGCGTGAGATATATTGCTATAGCTCCACTTTAAAGGCCTAACTTACTGCTATGTTCCGGTGAAAACCCGATATAAATACCGCAATTTTACTTTAAAACCGGTTAACTCAGGTGGACATTTTCATATCACTTGCAAACCTGAGCTAAATTCGGTGCGTATTATCGCCTAATTATTACTTTTTAGCAACCGGCGCCATCATCATAACCATTTGACGGCCTTCAACACGATTTGGGAAAGATTCAACAACTGCTAATTCTTCTAAATCGGTTTTAATACGGTTTAATAATTCGATACCAATTTCTTGGTGAGCCATTTCACGACCACGGAAGCGGATAGTTATCTTAGCTTTATCGCCAGCTTCTAAGAACTTGCGTAAGTTGCGTAGCTTAACCTGATAATCACCTTCATCCGTACCTGGACGGAATTTGATTTCTTTAATCTGGATCTGCTTTTGCTTCTTCTTCTGCTCTTTTAGTTCTTTGCTTTTTTCAAAGATGAACTTACCGTAATCCATAACCTTACAAACAGGCGGCTCAGCATTTGGACTGATCTCTACAAGATCAACACCCGCTGCATCAGCCATAGCTTGCGCGTCTTTTAATGACTGAATTCCAGCTTGTTCGCCGTCGATGTCGATTAAACGAACTTCTTGCGCTGTAATTTCTTCGTTAATACGATTTTTTTGAGCTGTTTGTTGCCCTTTCTTGCCGCCTCTAATAGTACGTTCCTCCAAGAATATCAATAATATAAGCGTGTAGCTGGCTATTTTTGCTTGCCCTACACGCTCGATTTTTACTGTCGATTTTTGATTTCTTCACTGATTTTAGCTACAAAATCATCGACATTAAATTTGCCTAGGTCTTCACCTGTGCGAGTTCGTACTGCTACTTCTTGTTGCTCAACTTCTTTGTCGCCAACAACCAATAAGTAAGGAATACGCTTAAGTGTATGCTCACGGATTTTAAAGCCAATCTTCTCATTTCTCAAGTCAGCAGCGGCTCTAATTCCAAGTTTATTTAATTTTTGTACAATTTCCTGAACATACGGTGCTTGTTTATCGGTGATATTCATAATCACCACTTGCTTAGGCGCAAGCCACGTTGGGAATAAACCAGCATATTCTTCTGTTAAAATACCGATGAAGCGCTCAATAGACCCTAATATAGCGCGGTGTATCATAACAGGTGTACGTCGTTCGTTATTTTCAGCCACATATGTTGCGCCTAAACGACCAGGTAATGCAAAGTCTAGTTGCACTGTACCACACTGCCACGCTCTGTCTAAGCAATCGTACAAAGTAAATTCAATTTTAGGGCCATAAAACGCCCCTTCACCTGGTAGATAATCAAATTCAATGTCATTTGCCTTAAGTGCATCAGCAAGTGCAAGCTCAGCTTTGTCCCACATTTCATCTTCGCCAATGCGTTGCTCTGGACGAGTTGAAAGTTTAACTACAATTTTTTCAAAGCCGAATGTTTCATACGTATCGTAAACCATTTTAATACAGGCCGATACTTCATCCATGATTTGCTCTTCAGTACAGAATACATGTGCATCATCTTGGGTAAAGCCACGCACACGCATTAAACCGTGAAGTGCGCCTGATGGCTCATTACGGTGACAACAACCAAACTCAGCCATACGCAGAGGTAAATCACGGTATGATTTTAAACCTTGGTTAAATATTTGTACGTGACCTGGACAGTTCATTGGCTTGATTGCGTATTCACGCTTTTCAGACTCCGTGGTAAACATGGCTTCTGAATATTTTTCCCAGTGACCTGATTTTTCCCATAACGAACGATCCATCATCATTGGACCTTTTACTTCTTCGTATTGGTACTCACGTAATTTTTCACGCACAAATTCTTCTAATTCACGGTAAATGCTCCAACCATCGTTGTGCCAAAATACCATGCCTGGCGCTTCTTCTTGCCAGTGCCATAAATCAAGTGCTTTACCAATACGGCGGTGATCACGTTTTTCAGCTTCTTCTAAACGCTTTAAGTACGCTTTAAGTTGTTTTTTATCGCCCCACGCTGTGCCGTAAATACGCTGCAGCATTTTATTTTCAGAATCACCACGCCAGTATGCACCTGCTACCTTCATAATTTTGAAGTTTTGACAGAATTTCATGTTAGGAACGTGTGGTCCACGACACATATCTACGTATTCTTCGTGGTGGTATAAACCTGGACGATCATCTTGAGCAATATTTTCGTCAAGAATTTCTATTTTGTATGTTTCGCCACGCGCCGCAAACGTATCGCGTGCTTCTTGCCAGCTAACGGTTTTTTTCACTACATCGTAGTTTGTTTTTGCAAGCTGTAACATACGCTTTTCAATCGCATCAAGATCATCTTGAGATAACGAATGTTCCATATCAATATCATAGTAAAAACCGTTATCGATAGTAGGACCAATCGCCATTTTAGCGTCTGGGAAAAGTTGCTTAACTGCATGACCAATTAGGTGGGCACAAGAATGGCGAATAATTTCTAAACCATCGTCATCTTTTGCTGTAATAATTTCAAGACGAGAATCGGCTGAAATTAAATCACATGCATCCACACGTTCACCATTAACACGGCCGGCGATGGTTGCTTTAGCAAGACCAGGGCCAATATCGTTTGCAACATCAAGCGTGCTTACAGGGTTTTCAAAACTACGCTGACTACCGTCAGGGAGAGTAATAACTGGCATTATAAATCCTTACATACAGTGGTGACACCTACAATGTATCACGTGTATTTTTTAATTAATTAAATGAGAATGACTCGACAACGCTTTTACGAATAAGCATTGACTATTTTTCGCCGTCAAAGGCTAATGTAGATGCTGAGTCTGCTCAACTACAAAAAAGATATTGTCGCGTGCTGCAGCGTTAATTACAAGTTTTAAGCTACTAAAAACCACGCATTTTTAACATAAATGTGCAATTAATAACTTTTCTTCAGTCACGTCGCATCAAATTAACATAAAGCACTATATTAAAGCAGCACACAAAGTGCTTAAACTCGCATTTTAATGCGTGTTGCGTATAATAACCGGTAATTAAGTTATAGTAGAGATTAACAATGAGAACATGTGGTGTAGAAATTACCGGTAGCGATGTACTACTTTGTATTTTAAGTAAAGATAACGACGTTTTTGATATTCGTGACGTGCGCCAAACACGCTTTACATTAGGTAACGGTAACGACACTGAAATAATGCGTAAATTTCAATTTGATTTTGCAAAGCTGATGCAAGATTACCAAATTGATTCTGTTGCCATTCGCGAACGCCAGCCCAAAGGTAAATTTGCAGGTAGCGCTAAAGGGTTCAAAATGGAAACGGCTATTCAATTAATCGACAACCTCGATGTTCGCGTGTTTTCAACTACTGAAATAAAAGAGCAAGTAAAACGCAACCCAATCCCTATCGCGTTCGAAGACACTGGCCTTAAAAAATATCAAGAAAATGCATTCGTTAATGCTTACGTTTATATCATGAAAAAAACCTACCGCAGCGACGAAATGTAATACCAATTGCATCCTTGTAAAAACGCGTAATAGCTCAATATTACGCGTTTTTTTATGTCTAAATTTTCAAATAAAAGTGTAAGACATTAGTCTAACCCCCTTCCCTTTGTCGACAATTCATGTTTATTTAATCAACAAGCCTTGGATAGATAAAAACATGGAGAATGTCATGAAAGCGACACAAACAGTGCATAAAGAAGTAGAACAAATAAACACTATACCGCTATCAAATAGTTATTTTAAGGGGATTCAAAGCACACCGCTAATAGAGCAAACTATTGGAGAATACCTTGATTCAATTGTCGACAATAACCCAGAGGCATTGGCAGTTGTTGTTGCTCACCAAAATATTCGCTTAAACTACAAGGAGTTTCAGCAGCAGATTGATCAGCTTGCTATGGGGTTATTGGCATTAGGGGTTAAATCAGGTGACAGGGTCGGAATTTGGTCACCCAATAATATACAATGGTGCTTAACTCAATTTGCAACGGCTAAAATCGGCGCAATCATGGTGTGTATTAACCCAGCTTACCGCCCCAGTGAACTGCAATATGCACTTAATAGTGTTGAATGTTCCACGCTTATTACTGCTACCTCATTTAAGGGCAGTCACTACGTTAATATGCTACAAAGTTTAGCCCCAGAGCTAAATAGTTGCCAAAAAGGGGAATTAAAAGCCGCTAAGCTCCCTTCATTAAAAAATGTAATTTGTATAAGTGATGAGCCAGTAAATGGTATGTTTTCGTTTAATGAAGTACTCGCCATGCCCTCAGACGCTCACCAGTTAGAACTTCAAGCAGTGGCAAAAACTCTAAATTGTAATCAAGACATTAATATTCAATTTACTTCAGGTACCACAGGGAATCCTAAAGGGGCTACGCTAACGCATAAAAACATTCTTAATAATGCACTGCTTGTTGCCCAAGCAATGCATTTTACTGAACATGATAAGCTGTGTATCCCTGTACCCCTTTATCATTGCTTTGGCATGGTTTTAGGCAGCTTATTGTGCGTAAGTAAAGGCGCTGCAGCTATTTATCCAAGTGATTCTTTCGATCCAAAAACCACATTAGAGGTGGTACAACAAGAAAAATGCACCGCGCTTCATGGCGTGCCTACCATGTTTATAAGCGAATTGGAGCTTAATAACTTCAGTGATTATGATTTAAGTACATTACGAACCGGCGTTATGGCAGGCTCAACCTGTCCCGAACAAGTTATGCGTAAAGTACAAACACTCATGAATATGAACCAAGTCGTTATAGCCTATGGACAAACAGAGTGTAGCCCAATCAACAATATCACTGAAACCGACTCATCAATTGAGCGTCAAGTCACCACAGTAGGACGAGCGCTTGCGCACACTGAAGTAAAAATTATTGATGAACTGGGTGATGTTCAAAAAATAGGCCAACCCGGTGAAGTCTGTAGCCGTGGTGCCGGCATTATGCGCTGCTATTGGAATGATGAAGAGAAAACCAAAGCCACTATCGATAATCAAGGTTGGTTACATTCAGGCGATTTAGGAGTAATGGACAGTGAAGGCTTTGTTAGTATTGTTGGCAGAATTAAAGACATGATTATTCGCGGTGGTGAAAATATATATCCCCGTGAGATTGAGGAGGTTTTATACACCTACCCAGGGATACAAGATGCGGCAATTTTTGGTATTACCGATGAAAAATTTGGCGAAGAAGTGTGTGCTTGGATCCAGCCTAAAGAAGGTGAAGTGCTTGATGAGCAAGCAATTCGATTATTTTTAAAGGACAAACTCGCCTACTTTAAACAGCCTAAATACATTCGTTTTGTAGAACATTACCCGATGACAGTAACCGGCAAATTGCAAAAATTTAAAATGCGCGAACAAATGCAAGAAGAGCTCGCCGAATCTGCATTTTCGTAATAATTAACGGCTACTTTATTACAATGCAACGATTAAACGTTGCATTGTATTTTAAATATAAATTATCAACCTAAGGCTCAGCAACATTAGGGGATGCGTATTTCGAATTTTAAACTCTCTATTTTCTTTCGCACCTAGTGATATGGAGCAGAATAAACAACAAAGTCCAGTTTAATAAACATTCTAGCTTCCTTAAATGTGTAAAATCTAAATGTTGAGCTTCTTTTTATTTGAGGCACTTCTAATTTTATTTGCAATAGGCCTTTCAAAGAATACGTACGATAGATGCGCAAAAAAAACACTCAGACTTAGTGATAGCAACAGTTTAAGCTCAATATTTAAATTAAACTTATTCACCATTCCAATAATAGGCATATGTAGTAAATAAAATGAGTAAGACACTTTACCTAAAAAGTCACCAACCCTATTTGCTAAAAAAATATTGTTGTCTGGGATTAAAAAAACAACACAAAAGAATACTGTACTCATAACAAATAGAACTTCATAACTAAGCCACATTCTTTTCTTGTCACCCTCGTTAATAGGTGAAAACTCAGGATACAATAAAGGTATTAAACACAAAGCTAATATAAACCAGTTGCTCTTCATATAACTCGGCACTTTAAATAATTTGTAATGCAAACCAAATATAACGCCAATAAAAAAGTACGGTAACGTTCTTAAAGTACTAAATATGTTGTAATCAATACTTTTAATTTCACCAAATACTCTTGGGAAGTCAGCCAAGTACCAAAACATCATAAAAGTCACAATTAGTAAATATATATACCCTTTTCTATCGCCTGCTAAAAACCAAAAAACGAGTAAGATTATATAAAATTGTATTTCTGGTGGAATTGTCCAAAGTACGCTTTCACCATGCATGAACAAAAGGTGACCTATTAGCGAATTAAGATCAGTTATGTTGTATAAAATGTCATAATTATTTTGAGTTAATAAGTAAGAGCTAAAAACAATTACAAGGTACAGAGGTAAAACTCGTCCGGCTCTAGCTAGTACGTATCGTCTAATGTTCGCTCTGCTAAATTTGGTATCTAAATAGAGAAATGACATTAAGAAACCACTAAGAAGGAAAAATAACATTACGCCATAGGCTCCTGAACCGCCGCCTAGTGAACCATTTAACCAATGAGTAATATCTGAAAAGTGAGTAACAAATACAATAAGGGCAGCTAAAGCTCTTAGAGAATTTAATTTTCTAATTTCCATGAAGTTGATTTTATCCTTAGCTTATTATTTTTTAAAATTGTTTAAATTTAATTCTCGGCTATGTGAACTTAGGCTTATACGATATTACTGAATCTTTTTACGTTTGAGCCACGCTTTAACGGGTAATATCCATTCTTTTCTCGGTGTGAAAAAAGCGCCATGTTCTTTACCCGTTGAAATAGATATTTCTGTGTAAGAACTAACCGTATTAATGCTTCTATTAACGACATCGTCACACGAACCAACAGAATCAGAGGTTTCATAGACTGAAAATAAATGACCATAAATAGCTATTTCTGCTTTTTTAGCTAATCCACTGGTACAAGCCGCTAAAATCACAACGTTAATATCGATGTTTTTTAAATGGCTCGATGTAATTGCCGAAATAAAACCGCCGCGAGAAAAGCCAACTAGCGATATATTGCTCGCAGGTATGCCATTTTTTAGTAACTTAGTTACTTGTTTAGATAGCTGTTGAGCGTAGTTAAAAGGGTGAGTCTTAGCTGGCCGATGAGTAGCAATTAAATGATAGCTTGAGTCGGCAAGTTCCTGTTTAATCGCTGGAAAGTTATATTGCCCCCAACGCTCATGAATAGGTGTGGGATCTTTACCCTCTACAATGAATCCGTGAGAATAAAAAACATAATGCTCTGATGGATTTACTTTGTCTGGGAAGCTCTCATATACTTTGCCACCATAGCTAAATGAACTAAAAAGAAAAGTAAAAATAATAAAAAGCAGCTTTTGATACATATTACACCTTTATAACTCTATAAACATTTGAAATAAAAGCCATTATTTTATGGTTTAGTAACGAGGACTAAACTAGGATCAACTCTTTGGTTGTCTTTAATTACTTCAAAGTGCAGGTGAACCCCTGTCGTTTTACCTGTATCACCAATGATACCAATAACCTGCCCTGCTTTAACCCAAGAGCCGACTTTAGCGTCACTTGATTCTAGGTGCGCATATAACGTTTGATAGCCACTTTTATGTTGAATTAATACAGTATTTCCATAGTTCGAATGCAAGGTTTTGTTACCTGAAATAACTATTACTCCATCTGCAGCAGACAGCACAGGGCTTCCTCTTTGGGCAACATAGTCTATACCTTGATGCGGTTTATATCCTCTGACTTTGCTTATGCTACGAAATGTTGAGCTGATCGTATGGCTATTTAGTGGATGTTGCCAAGTGAGCTTCCCTGTCATTGCGGGGTCTTTTAAAAATGTATGCAGACTAAAAATAACCAGTATCATTAAGAAGAACTTAAAAGTTAAAGCAAGTTTGCTTTTACTCGATGGCGAAGCAATATTTGAAAGCCTCGCTTTGTAATCATCAGCACAAAGCACAGCAGAACTAAATTGAGCGACTGGATTGTTGTTACTAAATTGAATGCTCTTTTTTAATGATTGCAGCAGTGCCTTAGCATAATCATGTTTATTGAGATTAAAGCGACATATTGTATGTCTATCACACCTATGCTCCATAGCGCGAATAAACTGCCATTCCATCTTTTTAACAAATGGGTTTATCCATAAAACGATGCTTAAGATCCTCCATAAAAGAATCGTAATATGATCTTTGTTTGTAATATGGGTTAGCTCGTGTTGAATCAAAATGCCTTGCTGATCTTTATTTAGGAATGAAAAATAATGAGGTAGCACAACATAGGCTGTTGTTATACCAATGACAAAAGGACTGTGGTTTTGCGAGGAAATGACAATCTTCACCTTACTAGTCGACAGCTCATTTATTGACTCAGAAGATCTCGTTAAGCTTTTGAGTTTCTGCCACACAAGCAATAATTTAACGAGTTTTAAGCAGGTAAAACCAAAGTAACCAACAATTAGCGCTGTTGAGATTAAATCAATTTTCTGCAAACTTACATGGGTTATACTGGCTTGCTTTACTATTTGTGCGCTTTGCAAACTAGAGCTTATATAATCGAAATCAGGGATAGGTATATTAATAGTGCCAAGAGATAAAGGAATAAAAGGTAAAAAGCTGGCTATAAGCGCAGACCACCAAATACCTGGCGAGGTATTGTCGTGCTTGGTTATATAAGATGAGCAAACATAAACAAGCCCAGAAAATATAAGCCAAGGAAAAATACTATTTACTATGAATTGAATAATGAAAGAGTCCACTACTTTTGTTTTTCATCCTTTGAAAGTTGATTTAACAATTCCTCTAATTCATCGACTTCAGCTTTATTTATTAAACGGCTATCAGCGAACATAGTGACAGGGAGTGGTTCATCTAACTCTAAGACATTGGTTGCGAATTCCTGCATATAAGATGCTAGCGTCGGTATTTTCTCAACTAATGCTTTAAAGGTTTTTTTGTTGCCAGAGGAGCCCACCTCTAAAATTCCTTTATTGCCCATTCTTTCTAAGGTTTTACGTGTAGATGAGTATGACCAGCCATACTTTGATTCTAAGTGTTCATGAATCTCTTTGGCTGTACGTGGCTGTTTTTTCCAAAGTAATTTCAGTATTTCTAACTCTGTTGAATTGGGTTTCATATAAAGACTCAAGAAGTGTGACTTGTGTCGCACTTTAACATCCTGTATGTTAAAACGCAACACCGTGACACGTGTCGCACTATGAGTTTGAAACTGGATAAAACGTTAGATGGACATCAAGTTACTGTTTGTCATACTAAAAACTTTTCAACTTTAACATTATCGATAGCAAAGGATTTAGCCAAAATGAAACCGACTACTTTTTTGACAATATGCAGTTTAATTATTTCCTCCTCGTGTTTTGTAAAATACTTAGCTTTAATTTTTATGCTCAATATAATTTGCAGCAATCTTGCACTCGCTGAAGGCCATCGTTTTGAAATTGCTAACAGTAAAGTAGTAACAATCAAATCCACAGTGCTGGGTAAGAAATACGATTTATATATCAAAGTACCCCGTAGTTATTTCTTAGTAGAGAATAAATCTAAAAAATACCCTGTACTTTACTTAAATGATGGACCTTATACTTTTAAAGTAGCTGCTGGTGTCACTCATGTTCGAGACATGGATAAAGTCATTATTGTTGGTATTTCATTTGCTCACGGAGAAGACGGTCAATTTAGTCGAGTTAGAGATTTAACACCTGTCGTTGATCAGAGCTGGATAAAATACACCACAGGTGGAGCAACTGAATACTTAGCATTTATTGAAAAAGAAATCTTTCAGTACATTGAGCGCAATTACCGAGTTAACCCTGAACAAAGAATATTGTCTGGGCAATCATTGGGGGGATCTTTTGCCGCTTGGGTATTGTTGACCAAGCCTGAGTTGTTTTCTACTTATATCTTAACCAGCCCTTCACTCTGGTTTAAGAATAATTGGATATTTGAGTTAGAAAATAAATATGCCCAGAAAAACACATCGCTGCAGGCTAATGTATTTATGGCAACTGGCGCATTAGAAACGTTAGAAAATGGCATGAAAGAAGATATGGTCGCAGGTCATGTGAAGTTTGCAAATCTATTACGCTCACGTAATTACCAAAAATTAAAGCTAGAAGAGGAAGTTGTTGAAGGAAGCGATCATTACTCGACCTTTCCTATTGGGCTATCAAAAGGATTGGTAAAATTTTACCAATTACAGAAATAATCGCTAGTACTTACCTATCAGATAAACTCCAAATTTATTAGTTGGCATTATCAGTTAGATATGAGGCGAATAAAATCTAAAAACAGTCACTTTATTTATTTGTTAAAACTGTACCAAATTCAAAATACAAGTCCGCTTTTACATATTGAATTTTTAGAATGGGTGTCAGCTTAAGCTAACGCGGTGTAAGAGATTAGCTAATAGCATAGTTATACTCCGGTCTCCGTTTTGATCCATAGCCCCGCAGGAGGGGCTGGTAATAATTTGCTAAAATGTGAAGCGAAGCAAAACTGAGTGAGCTGTTAGTATTCACATGGTTACTAGGCTCGTTAGTTTTACTTTTTGCTTGCTAGAGTTGCTGCAACGAGTTGTAATGCTTGCTCTTTAGTAAAACCCTCTTCAACCAAAGCTTCATATAAACTTTTTATATATTTTGCATTGGCTTTAATTAACTTTGGGTTATTCATTACTTTCATGGAAGTTTCTAGCTGTTTTGAAAGTTGCTTTGCCATTTGTTCGTATTGCGAATCATTATTTGCGAACGTGCTAGCTGAAAATAAAGTAGTGACTATTAAAAGACTGAAGATTATTGTTTTCATCGTGCGTTTCCTACAAAAGTGATACCTCATTATGAGGCAAAAAATGGTTGGCTAAAATAAGCGAAAAAGGAGCAAATGCCAACTATTTTTATCCTGTTTAATGATTTGATAAATAGGCTTTGCACGAAATTAGTTTTATTGAGTTAGCTGAAAAACATTTACCGGCGGTAACCAAGTATGAAAGCCAAAAACTCACTCTATTTGCCCTGGCGTAATACATACAAAAGTACGAAATTCCCGTGTCATATGCGCCTGATCACTAAATCCAAATTGGTAAGCAACATCCGCTAAGTTTGCTTTTTTGTGTGATCGTAAAAAGCTGATTGTTTTTTTAATTCTCAAAATACGCTGATAATGTTTGGGAGTCATTTCTAGCCAAAGTTTAAAAATACGCTCAATTTGCCGTTGGCTCAAATCAATACTTGCACTTAGTTGCCCCGGCGTTTCATCCTGCTCGATATACATTAGTGCTTTCTTCAGAGGGGCTGGAATTACTTTGGAAAAATCTAGGTTTTTATCTGCCCAGCGGTGCAGAGTTTCAATTCGCCTTTCAATGTCTTTTTGAATTCGGAGATCATTATAAACCCCATAAAGGTTATAAAGCTGGTCTTCCTCTGGCAATAAAAGTGTTGGCTTGTCGTAATGCTGTCCCAAAACACCATAGCAAATGGCTGGATGGAAACGAATGCCTGAGAGTTGTGCTCCAGATTGCAGAACAATATTCTCAGTCTGTTTATTTATAGCAAGCATAATGACACCTTCCGGCAGGGTTTCATTGCCAATCATCACGTCACCAACAAGGTTAAAAATAATGCCGCTGCCAGCATCAGAATACAGCGGCTTTACTATCGGAACCGGTTGCTGTACAGATGCTGACCATACTCCCTGCACAAACGCAGACAGCTGTCCCGATGGTTGAGACAACTGAAAATTAAATGCCTGTTCAAATAATTTATTACGGTTTATAGCTGCCTACCTCTGGCATAAACGTCTTAGCAATTCGATTCCAGCTATTGATAGCATTAATGGCAATGGTCAAATCCACTACAGCTTTTTCACCTAATACTTCTACCGTATTCTTATAAAACTCTTCGTCTACGGGGTTAGCTAGGGTCAAATATTCAGCCCAATCGAGCGCAGCTAGTTCTGTCTTAGAATATAAAGGCATATTACGCCATGCACTTAAGCCAATAATACGTTCATGAGTTTCCCCATGACTCAATGCGTCTTTGCTGTGCATATCAATACAAAAGGCACACTGATTCATCTGCGACACTCTTAGTTTAATCAATTCCCAGATCGGGATTGTTACTGTTTCTGAAATACTAAATTGCTTACGCAGATAGTCTTCTTGGTTCATCAGAATCTGTATTGCTTTAGGTGCTAGCTCAAAATAATTTGCACGAAAAAACATATCTCACCTCCTTAAATGTAGTTGGAGCTAAGATAGCTTTTGTATCAATATAGGTATTGAATATTTTCGACACGTATTCATTTTAAATTTAAGCTGGGGTTAGATTAGGCCTTTTAACGTCATATTAAGCGCACTAAACAGTGGTTTCAATATGTAATGGTTCAGAGCCTAACCAACTGTTTTATAAAAATTAAAATGGATTTTATATAAAATTAAGCACCTAAATAGTAGAGTCATTATTATTTATAACATCGTTTTTGAGTGCCAAAACTGCGACAAATATTAAACCTAATAGCGGTATAAATGACAATAAAAAACCAATAAAGGTTGTTGTTTTAACATTTTGGGTTTTACGTTTACCGAGATAAAAGCTTAAACCAGTTATTACGATCATTGATATAAAAATAAATTGACCGAGAATTGTTGCATTGATATTCATACGAAATTCCTTTTTGCATGTCACAGCTTTATTAGAGGACAGCTTCTCTATCTTCACGAAAAACATCCTCATTTTATGAACTTATATTAATAACAAATAGTGTAAGCTATTGCTAGTTATAAATATTATGCTTTTTGTAGATTATTTGAATATGTAGAAATGACGAAAGTGCCCTTTTAATATAACTTAGCTAATGACACCTCACTTCAATAACTATCTTTCGCTCATACCTGCCTGTTCGTTCAACACTTATTAAATGTCACTATCAAACAGGTATAAGCTACTAAAAATTATATATTAACCGAGCTGTTACACTACACCTTGTTCAATCATTGCATCGGCTACACGTCTAAATCCAGCGATGTTAGCGCCTAAAAGTAAGTTACCGGGTTGATCAAACTCTTTTGCAGTGTCGTTGGCTGTTGTGAATATATCTTTCATTATTTGTTTAAGCTTTTCATCTACTTGCTCAAATGTCCAGCTTTGCATACTGGCATTTTGTGCCATTTCTAATTGACTGGTTGCTACCCCACCGGCATTCGCTGCTTTGCCAGGGGCATAAGCTATTTTTGCTTCAATAAAGCAATCAATCGCTTCTTTGGTTGAGGGCATATTCGCCCCTTCACTGACTAAAATACAGCCATTTTCAAGTAGTGCTTTTGCATCCGCTTGGGTTAATTCGTTTTGTGTAGCACAAGGAAAAGCCGCATCCGCACTGTAACGCCATACAGCATGACCATCCTGAGGGTACTCATCGCGAGGCGTATACTTTGCCTGAGAGTGAGTATCTAGGTAGTCACTCAGGCATCCTCGTGACTGTTCTTTTAATTGCTTAATAAGTTTTAAATCAATGCCACTCTCATCGTACAAAGTGCCTTTTGAGTCACTACAGGCAATAGGCGTAGCCCCTAGTTGATATAATTTTTCCATGGCATAAATTGCCACATTGCCTGAGCCTGAAATTAAACAGCGTTTTCCTGATAAGCTGTCATCACGATCTTCAAGCATATAGTTAGCAAAATACACCGCGCCATAACCCGTTGCTTCTTTGCGAGCAAGCGATCCGCCCCAAAGTAAACTTTTACCGGTTAGTATGCCTTCATAGCGCCCTGTTAAGCGTTTGTATTGGCCAAACATATAACCAATTTCTCTCGCCCCTACGCCAATATCCCCTGCAGGTACATCGGTTGTAGGACCAATATGACGATATAACTCGGTCATAAACGATTGGCAAAAGCGCATTATCTCGCCATCAGAGCGTCCTTTAGGATCAAAATTAGCGCCTCCTTTGCCACCACCTATAGGCAAACCAGTTAGTGCATTTTTAAAAATTTGTTCAAACCCTAAAAACTTTATAATGCTGGCATTCACACTAGGATGAAAACGTAAGCCGCCTTTATATGGTCCCAACGCCGAATTAAATTCGATACGGTAGCCTTTATTGACTTGAATATTGCCCTCGTCATCAACCCAAGGCACACGAAACATTAATTGGCGCTCTGGCTCTACCATTCTTTGAATAATTGCTTGTTGTTGGTAGTGACTGGTTTGCGAAAATATAGGCTCTAGAGAGTCTAGCACTTCTTCTACAGCTTGATAAAACTCACATTGCGCAGGACTCGTCTGCTTTAATTGCGAAATAGTTTTGTGTATATAATCCATATTTACTCTTCCATGTAGGTATTTTTAAATTCGAAACAGGAAAAATGATCAACGTTATTGTTAGTAGAGAAATTGATTATGCGATCATTATTTTTACACTTTAACATCATAGATAAACTGGATGCACGTGTTTGATGTTGAATTAAATTGTTGTTTCTTTTGTATAAAAACCCATTAAAAAAGAATTTTTATGCTAAAAAACCAGTTTTAATGAATAACACGTTAAAAGTATTAAAAAAATAGTAAAACAAAATACGACGCGACGTTTTTACGAGCGCAAAAATATAAAATGCTTTATGAGACTGAAGTTGTAGAAGGGGTAAGACTGATAATAGCGAAGATTTTAGTGAGTTCGTTTAAGAGGTTTAATGGAGGTTGCTAACCAACCTCCATAAAATACATTAAGCTTTTTCGCCATCTGGGCGAAAAGTACGCTGCACACCGGTTAAAAATAAACGTAAAACTTGATCGTTACACACACGGTAATGTTTGTTTTCAACTTTACGTGAAAATGCACTAAGTTCATGCTTACTTAAATCAAAATCCACCAAGGCGAGTGTGGCAATTACGTCCTCTGCTTTCATATTTAAAGCAATACGTAATTTCATAAAAATAATATTATTGTTTAATTTAGTTTCTGGAATTGGCTGCTCACCGTCACGCTTACCGCGCTTGGTATTTATAAAGCCATTTAAAAATACCGCAAATTCGGTGTCACTTATTGGGGTGTAACCTTGCTCGCCCTCTTTAGTTAACCATGCAATCACCTGCTCTGTGCTGACGCTGTGCTCTGCAGCGGCGAACACGTCAACCATTGCTGAATCGGTTAAATCAAAGGTGTAGCGAATACGGCGTAAAATATCGTTATTTGTCAAAGTAAATCCCAGGTAAAATAAGTGCTCAGCAAACAAAAGCTGTTTAATAGCGGCGCAGTTTATCAGAGTTACACTAAGCGCCCTATTAAATACTGTGTTTAATTACCCAATACTTTTGCCGGATCAACACGTGTTGCTTGCCATGCTGGATACAGCGTCGCCAATATTGCAAGCACAAAGGTGGCAATAACAGTTAACACTATATCTTGCCAAACTAATTTACTCGGTAAGAATTCGATAAAATACACACCTTCTAGCGGATTTTCACCCAGCAATAAACTCAGCCAAGTAAAGAGCTCACTAATATTGATTGCTAGAATAACGCCAATAATAGAGCCTAAAACTACGCCAACAAATGCTTGAGTTAAGCCTTGCATTACAAAAGTAGCCAATATGGTACTGTCTTTGGCACCCATGGTTTTTAAAATGGCAATATTGCCTTCTTTTTCGCGCACTTCCATCACTAATGACGAAACAATGTTAAAACTGGCGACTGCAATAATTAAAAACACCACAATATAAACAATCGTGCGCACCATTTGAATGTCTTGATACAAGCTGCCTTGGGTTCTAAACCAACTCGATATATACACGTAATCAGTAACAGTTTGCCCTACTCTCAACGCTAGTTGGTGCGCTGCAAACACATCATCAACCCGTAAACGTAGGCCGGTTACTTGGCTTTGATCGTAACCTAAGGTTTGTTGTGCTTTGCTAAGGTGAATAAACGCGGCACTGCTATCAATAGGCCCGCCCATTTCTATAATGCCTGCGAGTGTTAACGTAACCCGTTTTGGCGCAAGTAATGATTGTCCTTTTTCACTAATTTGTGGGATCAATAAAGTGACATTGTCGCCTATTGATATATTAAGTTGAGTGACAATTTGCTTGCCTAAAATAACATCCTCAAGTGCTAGCTGACTGACTAATTTACCTTGTGTAAATTGGTTAACCGCTGATACGTCGCTCTCTAGCGAAGGCTCAACACCTCGTATTTCAACTGCTTTTAATTGGCTTTTAAATTGCGCCATACCATTTACTGCTATAAATGGGGCTGCTCCTGTTACTTGTGGTTGCTGTTTTAATTTTTCGACTTTGCTGGGCCAATCAGCAATCGGCCTGCTTGGTGCTACATATTCAACTTGTGGCACTACACTTAATAAACGATGAACCAATTGTTGTTCAAAACCATTGATCACCGATAACGCCACAATTAAAACGGCAACACCAAGTAAAATACCAATAGTAGATGCCTTAGCAATAAAACTAACAAACGCGTTTTTTTCATCTTTATGGCCTGAATAGGCTCTGAAACGTTTACTTATAAAGGCACTAAGCAACATGGCTCGACTCTTTTATCGTTAATTTACCATCATCTAAATACGCTATTTTACCCAGCTTGTCGGCAAGCTCTAAATCATGAGTCACCACCACAAAACTGGTGTTTAAACTTTTATTTAGCTGATTAATTAAATCGTAAATTTTAATCGCGTTTTGCTTATCTAAATTACCCGTTGGCTCATCTGCAAGAACCAGTGCAGGCTCAGTCACTAAAGCACGCGCTATGGCAACACGTTGGCGTTCGCCACCAGACAGTGCCGACGGTTTATGGCTACTTCTGTGCGCAAGGCCGACTTTATCGAGCATGTCGAGCGCTTTTACATTTGCTTCTTTGGCACTCAAGCCTTTTATTAACAGTGGCATAGCAACATTTTCAACCGCACTAAATTCCATTAATAAATGATGAAATTGGTAAATAAACCCTAAGTTTTGATTTCTAAACGCGGCTTGTTGGCTGCGAGAAAGTTTAGCCACATCTTGGTTTTTGATTTTTGCACTGCCAGAACTGGCGGTATCTAAGGTACCCAAAATATGCAATAAGGTACTTTTACCTGAACCTGAGCTACCTACAATAGCTAGCATTTCACCTTGGGTTAGGGCTAAATCAACCCCTTTTAATACCTCAACTTGGTTTTGCCCGTCTTGGTACACTTTACTTATTTGTTCACAACTAATTACTAAATCATTCATAACGTAATACCTCGGCTGGGTTTACTTTAGCGGCCTGGCGCGCGGGATATAAAGTCGCTAAAAAGCTCATTGCTAAGCTTAAAAGCGCAATCACACTTAAGCTAAGCGCATCAAATTTGACCGGAAGTGAAATCCCCGATAATAAATTTAAGCCAACTAACGCCAGCAGTTCATTAATATATAAGCTAAATAAAATACCTAAAGAGGCACCTACTGCCGTACCAATCACACCGTTATATAAACCTTGAACCATAAATACAGTTTGTACTTGGCTTGGCGTTAGGCCTAGTGTTTGCAGTATCGCAACTTCGCTTTGTTTTTCACTCACCATCATGGTGAGCGCCGACACAATATTGAACACCGCCACCAGCACGATTAAGCCCAATAACATAGACATAATGCGTTTCTCCATCGCCACAGCGGCAAATAAAGTGCCTTGGCTACTGCGCCAATCGGTGTATTTAAAATTCTTCAGAATAAGTTGGCTGTCTTGAATAAATTCATCAAGTGCAAATGGCTCATGCAGTGACACACTTAAATTAGGGGGTGTAGAGCTACTTTGCTTTAATACTCGTTGCAATGACACACCACTGGTAAATGCCAGTCCCATGTCAATTTCTGAACCAGTTTCATAAATAGCAGCAATTTTGAATAAACGTTGGCTAGGAACACGACCAAGGGGTGTATAAGTAGATGCATTAGGCATAATAACGCGCAGTTTGTCGCCTAAACCAACGCCGAGTTTACGGCTTAGATAACGGCTAATAGCAATGTGATAATTATTATTTAATACACTTTGCCAATTCCCCTGCACTACTTTGTCAGTGATTTTATAAAGCGAGCCATCATTATCATAGAGCCCTTGCAGCAGCACACCATGCAGGTCTTTATTTGTTTGTAGTATGGCTTCACCATGGCGGTATAAACTAACATGATCAACATACGGTGATTGCTCAAGATCAGCTTTAAGAGTATTCATTTGCGTTTTAGAGTGTTGTTTTGCCTGCACTTCAACGTGTGGAATGAGTCCGAGCATATTCATTTTCAGGCTGCTTTCAAAACCGTTCATGACACTACTTACTGTAAAGAGCGCCATTAAACCAATCGCTATACCTGCAATAGAAAAAAAAGAAATAAACGAAATAAACGCATTGCCTTTGGAAGAGCGACTATATCTAAGTCCGATAAACAGGCTAACAGGTTGAAACATATTAATTAAAACATTAATGCTAAAAGTGTGGCTTTATAGTAGCACGAACTCAGCGCAATTGAATATCACCATAAATGTAAGAAATAATTTATAAATCTTATACTTGGCTATATTATAAGCAAATCACTAAGCCAAGCTAAACTTTTAATCCTGTTACTAGATAATCAAGTAATACCCGTACATTAGTAGCAACAAATTGCCGAGGAGGATACAGCCCCCACACACCCTCTTGCTGAGGTTGATAAGCTGTTAATATTGGTACTAACTGCCCTGTTTTTGTCTCATTCTCTATGTAGTAATCCGGCAACTGAACAATACCCAACCCTTTTTTAGCGCCGTCAACCAGTGCCCAACCGCTATTGCAATGCAACCTCCCTGCTACTTTAATATGTTTGTCACGACCGTTTTCATTTACTCGCCAATAACTACTGTTACCAATTAAGCATTGATGCTGGTTAAGTTCACCTAACGTGTGGGGTTCGCCAAAACGCGCTAAATAGCTTGGTGCAGCACACATAATAAATCGCCGAGAGCTCAAGCGTCGCGCTTTTAAACTCGAATCTTTTAAATGGCCTAATCGAATGGCTAAATCAAAGCCGCCCTCCAGCAAGTTTTCTTGCTCGTTAGAGAGCGTTGCGATTACTTCTACCTCGGGGTGATCATGCATAAACGAATGCACTATCGGCATAATAAAACTTTCACCATACATAACCGGTGCGGTTAATTTAATTTTACCTTTAGGGGATGTTTGCACAGACGCGAGCCCCTGAGTGGCTTCATCCATAGCGTGTTGTAAATGTTTTACTTGGTGTAAAAACTGCTCACCTTCTTTGGTTAATACCACCTTTCGGGTCGTACGCGTTAAAAGTTGGGTATTTAACCGTTGCTCAAGCTTAGTAACATGGCGGCTAATATGGGCAACCGATAGACCCAACGCCTGTGCAGCTTGAGTAAAACTTCCCTCTTCGCCAACAGCAATAAACTCATCAATCCCTTCCCAACGCATTATTATTACCATACTGTAAAAGTGTTTTATTAATTTAGAGATTATCATTGTTATAGAAATAAATACAATAGACACATCACCCAAACAGTTTGGGTCTACAATTGATATTCAAACCACTACAAAGGATATACACATGTCTGAATTTATAAAATCAAAAGCAGCGATTGCCTGGGGCCCTAATCAGCCTTTAAGCGTTGAAGAAGTTGACGTGATGATGCCTAAAAAAGGCGAAGTGATGGTAAAAATTACTGCCACAGGTGTATGCCATACAGATGCTTTTACTTTATCAGGTGAAGATCCTGAAGGCATTTTCCCCGCTATTTTAGGCCATGAAGGTGCCGGGGTGGTTTACGCTGTGGGCGAAGGCGTTACAAGTGTAGAAGTTGGCGATCACGTTATTCCTCTATACACCGCAGAATGTGGTGAATGCAAAATGTGTACTTCAGGTAAAACCAACTTGTGCTCTGCTGTACGCGAAACACAAGGCAAAGGCTTAATGCCAGATGGCACAACGCGATTTTTCAAAGACGGCCAACCAATTTATCACTATATGGGGACGTCGACCTTTTCTGAATACACTGTACTTCCTGAAATCTCGCTAGCTAAAGTAAATAAAGAAGCCTCTTTAGAGGAAATTTGCTTATTGGGCTGCGGTGTCACTACCGGTATGGGCGCTGTAACAAATACGGCAAAAGTAACAACGGGCGATACGGTGGCAATTTTTGGTCTAGGTGGCATTGGTTTGTCGGCCATTATTGGCGCCAAAATGGCTGGTGCAAGCCGTATTATTGGTATTGATATTAACACCTCCAAGTTTGATCTTGCGACTAAACTCGGTGCTACCGACTTAATTAATCCAAAAGACTTCGACAAGCCAATTCAAGAAGTGATTGTAGAGATGACCGACGGCGGTGTTGATTACTCATTTGAATGTATTGGTAACGTTGATGTAATGCGCTCTGCCCTTGAGTGTTGTCATAAAGGCTGGGGAGAATCTGTAATTATTGGTGTAGCTGGTGCTGGCCAAGAAATTTCAACTCGCCCGTTCCAACTTGTTACTGGCCGTGTATGGCGTGGTAGCGCATTTGGAGGCGTTAAAGGTCGTTCGCAACTTCCTGAAATTGTAGAGCGTTACATGGCGGGTGAATTCGCTCTTAATGATTTTATTACCCATACCATGAGCCTTGAAGAAATTAACGATGCCTTTGATTTAATGCACGAAGGTAAGAGTATTCGTACTGTTATTCATTACTAGGGTCTGTTGACCTTTGCGGATTAAAATTTGTTCAAACTAGGGGCGGTTTAATCGCGGCGCGAGGTTTGTAACCTAGTGGGCTAAGTAAAAACCAAGCAACAAAGAGTAAATCGCCCCTAGGCAGAACCCTTCGGGCAGCGCCTGTTTGGCATTGATGCTGCGTTATCGCCTATTTATGGGGAATAACCACACCACATAGGCTCTGCCTTGCCTAAATACCAAACAGACTGCTGCAAATTTAACCTTGAAAGATCAACAGACCCTAATTTCTTTTAATCACCATTACCAGCCGTTGCTATTAAGTAACGGCTTTTAAGGATTGTTATGTTAGAAAATATCTCAACAGCAAAAGTGGCTGGTGGCTGGCATAAGCAGTATAGCCATACTTCCTCAAGCACCCATTGCAGCATGCGTTTTGCGGTATTTTTACCACCAGGCGCCAGTGAAAAAAATAAAGTACCAGTACTTTATTGGTTATCAGGATTAACCTGTACTGATGAAAACTTTATGCAAAAAGCAGGCGCGTTTAAAAAAGCGGCTGAGCTAGGCATTGCTATTGTCGCACCTGATACCAGTCCGCGTGGTGAAAACGTTCCTAACGAAGATAGCTACGATTTTGCCCAAGGTGCAGGGTTTTACGTCAATGCAACGCAGGCACCTTACAATACTCATTTTAATATGTACGACTATGTGGTGAAGGAGCTACCTGCATTAATAGAGCAACATTTTCCAGTAACAACTAAAAAAGCAATTTCTGGGCATTCTATGGGTGGCCACGGCGCATTAATGATTGCCCTTAAAAATCCTAAAGCTTATACCAGCGCTACAGCATTTAGCCCTATTGTAAACCCGATAGATTGTCCTTGGGGTGTTAAAGCCTTTACTGGCTACTTAGGTACTGATAAATCAGTCTGGGCAGAATATGATAGCTGCGAATTAATGCAACAAGCCAAACAAGCTGATTATTTACCTATGTTGGTTAGCCAAGGTGATGCAGATAACTTTTTAGATGAGCAACTTAAGCCACAAAAGTTAGTAACTGTAGCTACACAGAAAGGCTATCCGTTAACACTCGAAATGCAAGCTGGTTACGACCATAGTTACTATTTCATTAGTAGTTTTATAGACCAACACTTATTATTTCATCATCAGTTTTTAACTGCTTAGATTCATTACTGTGTAGAGTAGATTTATCTACTTCTACACATTCTTTTAAGACCTTAGTAACCTGCCTACATTTTCTAATCACACCGTCATCTCCTTTTACTAAACTAAATACTGCAGAGTCTATTTTTAAACCTAGCTCTGCAAAAGAAAATCCGTCCTTATCAACGGGAACTGGCTCAAATGGATTTTCATAAGGAGTAGACCGAGCTGGATTTTTCATCCGCTGATTTTCTTGTGCATTTGAGGCTGCTTGTCCATCCAACATAACGCCAAAAAATGTACAGCCATTAAGCATCAGCAGTAGTGATAAAAAAAATATTTTTTTCATGTTTAACCCTTTAGTAGCTTCAACTTTAACTATTTAGTTAATAGAGTAACTCCATTAAAAAAGTAAAACTGTAAAAATCTGTTAGTAAGTGAAAATTGTTTACAACATAATTTATACTAAAGTATTTTATTATCACTCTCGCAAAGTGATATAATATAACATATAATTAAACTCGTTTTTTCATCCATACCAAAGCATATTTATGTCATTCCCTTTATCTCAAAATCGTTTACACCATATAGACTTACTCCGAGGTCTTATCATTATATTTATGGTGATTGATCACGGCATGTATTATTGTCTAAATTATTCAGTGACCGATCCCATGACCATACCAGGAACAGATGCGCTTACTTTTTTCACTCGTTTTATATCGCACTTTTGTGCGCCATTATTTGTATTTTTAGCGGGCCTTTCAGCTGCGATAACCGAGCATAAATACACTTCCACGCAAGCTTTTTCAAAAAGTTTAATTATACGTGGACTAGTGCTTATATTATTTGAATTTACTATTGTGTCATGGTCTTGGAGCTTTAATCCACTGTTTCCAATGTTATACGCTCAGGTTATTTGGGCGATAGGTTGGGGATTTATTATTCTAGGGCTTTTACGCTTAATCGGTCTGTATGCAATTTTTGCCATGGGCTTAATTCTAGTATTTGGCCACAACTTATTTGATGCCGTCAACTTTGAGCCAAATACAATCGCAAATACGATATGGTCTGTTTTACATCAGAAAAATGTACTCGAACTTCCTTTTAACTTTAAAATTAGAACCACCTACCCCGTAGCTCCTATTGTTGGGTTAATGGCGTTAGCCTATTGTGCAGGTGTTTATTACAAAGCCAAGCAATACAGTAACCGAGTTATGGATTATGGCTTAATTTTGGGTGTAAGCTGCCTAGTTTTATATACGCTTTTGCGTGGCTTTAATCTTTATGGTGACGCGTCAATATTTACGATTAGTGACTCTTATTTACTCACTATAATGTCATTTTTAAACCCGACCAAATACCCACTTTCCCTGCAGTTTATGTTGTTAACCGTTGGTATAGGCCTAATTATGCTTAAACTATTGAGTAAGCTAAAAAGTGATTTTTCGCCAAAGTTTTTACAAGTATTGGGTAAAACCAGTATGTTCTCGTACTTAGCCCACTTGTATTTACTGCATGCAATAAGTTGGTTACTTCTCCCTGTTTTAGGCTTTAGTTTTTCTGATATGACTTATGGCGAAACACTGGTGGGTTTACCAATTGGATACGGTATGAGCTATGTTGCAACACTGCTATTTATTGCAGTCGTAATTGGCTTAACGGCCGTTCTTGCCAATTATTATTTAGCATGGAAGCAAAAAAATAAACACAGTTTAATTGCTAAGTATATTTGAACAAACATTAAAAAAGGCGCTATAAAAGCGCCTTGCTAACAAGTATGTGTGCTTAGAACATATCTTGATAGGAATTTGTTGTACTAAATGTAATTGCTTTTTCAAAGCCTGGCAGTGTAATGCTGTGCTCATCTAAAACAATCTCATTTTCATCAATTAAACCATCACCAAAACGGTAAATTAGCGAGTATTGACCTAAATCGGCTTGCGTTTGGTAAGTATGCTGTGCATCTTTTACTTGGCTATGTTTTTCAACATAGCTGTTCATCAGTGCATCACCATGGCGTTTAGCAAGCATCTGCATGGTTACTTTTGCGCTCAGCACAGTCGCTGTTGCATTATTTCCACCAAAGCCTTTTGAGTTAATAAACGCAATATCCATATCACCACACTCATAGTGGCTATTACGAATATCTAAATGTTCGCTGTAAACATCGTCGGCTACTTTATCAATGGTGGTAATACCTGGCATAATATTATGACTAAATACACCTAACGCAATGGCAAGCTGATCGCCACTAGCAGGCGCAATAGTATGGCCTACATAGGCTTTAGGCGCAGTCACTTTCCAGTTATCAATAGCAAATGTTTGCGCTACTTTATGATAAATTAAAGATTCAGTAACACGATTTTGTGGCGTACTTGAGCCGTGCGCTAAAATAAAGCTACGTTGTTGCAGTGCCTCTTTACCTAACAAGCTAGTAGCAAGTGCTGCTGATTTCGCCATGGTGATGTAGTTGCCAGGCCCAGGTGAGGTAATTGACTTTTTAACTCCATCGGCATTCACAAATACATCCGGCACACTGCCCATAATATCTGCACCGAGTTCCAGAGCCAATGCATCATCCATTAATATAGCAACCTGAGCCCCCTCACCTAAGGTAAAACCGCAGTTCTCACCAAATGGACGACTACTTTTACGATAATCAGGCTCGTCATCATTGGCTAAATTATCTAAACGGCGCAAACCTTCAATATTAGCCAGCGCACTCATATTACCAAAACCTTCAACCACTTCTGGAGTAATCGCACATTCAACACTGGCAACCACTGCAACACGGGTCCGCCCAGCTTGAATATCGTTAACGGCAGCGCGCAAGTTATATAAAAATGTGGCACATGCGCCTGAAGTTGAAAAAGTTGTCCCTACATTGCCGGTAACATAAGCGTTGATAAAATCGGTCGTCATTGTATTTAAACCCAGCGCTAATTGCTTAGTACTAACACGATCGCCCTGCTGGCGTGCTTTAACTAAACCACCTAAGCCTTTATCATCCATTTGACCAATAACCGAGGCTGAGTAGGTGCCAATTTTGTCAGGTTCTACGCTATTCATAATATGTTGCCAATCAAGTCCTGTTGATTTTATTGCATCGGTGGCAGCAAATATGGTCGCTTGTAAACCTCGCGGCTGGTAGCGGCTGTTATACATAATGGCAGGATCAAACCCGGTTGGAAATTGCCCAGCCGACTTAATCGGATTATCACGGGTTGAGTCATGTTTTACGTCAAGCTCAGCAGCAATCGTGACTTTTACTTTTTTGTTATCAAGGTCATCTATTTGCCAATTGCTTGGTAAAGGCGATGGTAAGTCACGACGACGTGTTTCAAACACAATTGCACTATCATCTGAAGCCGTTAACGTCATTTTTTGCTGCCAAGGTGTAGCATCAACATCAAAATGTTCTTTTTCAATTTTTCGAATTAATGTACCAGCAATAATTTGCTCACCAAAGCGTGCTTCAATGTCGCTTTGCTCAACATGATTACCTTGGCTGTCTTCAAGTTGGCCGTTTACTGTAGTCACCAAGTTCATTAATGTGGCAAGGCCTAAAAACGTTTCTTGGCGAGCTTGCGCCGCTAAGCTATCTAACACGATACGACGATAACCTTGATGAAAAGAAGTACGGCCAGCGGCATTAATGCCTCCCATGCCTACAATAACGGGTAATGCAGTCATAATTTACCTTTAAAATGCGTGTTATAAGAATATGACATTAGTTTAATTGGATTATAGAGATATCTTTGTGCTTTAATAGCCAAATAAGCGGCACAAAAGGCCAAAAACAACTGGTCGGAGCATTCACAATGAGCAACAACCCATTAACTCCCCCCATAAATATTGGTATTGCAGTGTTTGAACACTTGCTGGTAACCAGTCTGACACTACCGATTGAAATGCTACGTGCGGGTGAGGCTTTTGCTAAAGGCCATAGTGATAAAAACAGCTTTAAACCTCTGGCTATTCATTTAGTGGCTAAAAATAGTGATGCCATTAAGACGCGAACTGGACTGTCAATTATTCCAGATTGTACAAGTGAAAACTCTCCTTATTGCGATTTAGTGATAGTGCCAGGCATTTGGCGTAACCCTCGCCCTGTGATACGCGCTAATCAACAATTAGTCACTTGGCTGATCGAGAGCTTTACCGTAGGAAGTCATATAATTGGAGTAGGCACAGGTAATTGCTTTGTTGCAGAGGCTAGTTTACTTGACGGGCACCCCGCTACTACCCATTGGCATTATGCTAAGCAGTTTAAGCATGACTACCCGAATGTAAATTTAAAACCGGATTTTTTTATTACCCAGTCAGAGCGTATGTATACCGTAGCCAGTTTAAATGCACTTGCTGATGTTATCGTGCATATTATTAGTCAATATTATGGTAAAGAAGCAGCGCAACATGTAGAGCGCAATTTTTCCCATGAAATTCGTAAACCCTATGAAGATCAACGTTACTTAGAGGGTGCGGTAGATAGGCACCCAGATGAGCTGATTGCACAAATGCAATTTTGGTTAAAAACAAATTTAGCTAGTGAGCTCAACTTACAGGAGGTTGCGGCTCAATTTAATCTAAGTTATCGCACCTTTACCCGTCGCTTTAGAAGTGCCACTAACCAAAGTCCAATCGAGTATTGGCAACAGCTACGAGTAGAAGGTGCTAAAGACTTATTGGCCTCAACTAACTTATCAATTCAAGAGGTTGCATTGGAGGTTGGCTACAATGACCAAGGGCATTTAACCCGAGTATTTAAAAAAGTATTACGCCAAACACCCAGCGAATACCGTAAAGTAGTCAGGCGAAAATTATTTGGTTAAGTTTTGACTATACCATGCTCACGTTTGATGGTTAGCAAAGATGGATATAGCCTTGATTAGATCTTTTTATATATATAAATTATAGTATTACTCACTAAGCTAATTTGAATTCAAATAGAGAAATAGCCGATGGATAAATCTAGCAAGCTGCTTGTCGATCAACACAATAACGTATCCATTGAAGCTAAGCTAGCTAACTTACTTGCGTTAGTTCGTAAACATTTAGATATGGATGTTGCTTTTATATCTGAATTTATTAACGATGAGCGGGTTTTTAAAGTGGTCGATAATCCCTCTGAAAACCAAATTGTTAAAGTGGGTACTGCCGATCCGATTGATGAAACGTATTGTCAAAAAATCACCGATGACAAGCTTAGCCCTATTATTACTAATACCAACGCAAACCCAATAACCAAGGCTATGCCAGTGACCAAAAAGTTAGGTATAGGCTCTTATATAGGTGTACCTATCAACCTGTCAAACGGTAAATTATACGGTACTTTTTGTTGTTATAAATCACACCATGATGAGAGCTTGAACGATCGCGATTTATCGTTTTTAAATCTTATTTCGGAAATAGCGACAGGCTTAATTGAAATAAATTTATCCAAACGTGTATCGCGCAATCACACTAAATCAGTTATTCAGCAAATTATTACCGATAATGATATAAATATTTACTATCAACCTATTTTCAGTTTAAAAAATAATAAAGTTGCGGGTTTTGAATCACTTGCTCGATTTTTTACTACACCTTATAAAACTCCTGATGTATGGTTTAAAGAAGCAAAAAAGGTTGGCTTAAATGAAGCTTTAGAAATGCTAGCCATTAAAAATGCAGTCACCAACATAGCCAAATTTAATAATTCAAATTACATTGCTATTAATTGCTCACCATCGCATATCCTAAGCGGTGCACTTGAAAATACATTACAAAACATTGACTGCACTAGGCTAGTATTAGAAATTACTGAGCATTCACCAATTTCCGACTACGAAAAAATGCGGACAGCACTTACCCCACTCAGAAAAAGAGGGCTTCGCTTAGCTATTGATGATGTAGGCGCAGGCTTTTCATCATTTCAGCACATACTAGAGCTTGAAGCCGATATTATTAAATTAGATATTAGCCTCACACAAAATATAAACACTGACAAACGTAAATTTTTGCTGGCAAAAGCGCTGTGTGGGTTTGCAAAAGCAATCGACTGCACTATTGTTGCCGAAGGAATTGAAACCGAACAGGAGTTCAACTCGTTAAGAAAGCTCAATGTAGACAGTGTACAAGGCTATTTTATTGGCCGGCCCGCACCAATTAACGATGCACTTAGCGCAATAAACGCAACATTGTCCGCATGAAAAACGCCACTATTTAGTGGCGTTCGCTATCTATACTGTCTTTTCGATAATAACGTTTGTGATAACTTTTTACTTTAGCATGTACACCTTTGCTGAGGCTTTTAAACTTAGCTTCGAGTACATCAACACCATATAAAATACCAACCACCAATACAGAAAGCTTAATTGCTGCACCTAAGTTTTCGGTTGCGATCATCACCCCAATAGACGCAAGCACCCAAATAGTAGCCGCGGAGGTAACCCCTACCACGGCACCATCCTTTGCCAGCATAACGCCTGCGCCTAAAAACCCAATACCCGTGATTATTTGCCCCACTACACGAGAATGATCAATCACATCCCCTTGTAAATTAAACGCCGTAGATAAAAACAAATATGTGCCTAACGTTATTAATGCTGATGTGCGAATACCCACAGGTTTACCGCGCAATTGACGCTCTATACCAATAATAGCGCCACAAAAAGCGGCGGTGCCAATAGCTGCCCATGAGTATGGCGCTACATCGATAAAATCTAAAAATGTCACTTAATATCCTAATCTATTTTACTTTTCCAATAGCAACTGCCGTTCTGAGCCTTTGGCTACCAAATGCCGACATTTTGCTAAAGTCGCTGCGTGCAATTGGTACATACTGACAATCAATTGCTAGCTGATTGTTATTGTCAGGCTCGCAAAATGGGTCATGTACGTAAACACAATGTGCATCTAAATGGGTGACACACACCCAGTGCGGTGATTTTTTACCATCAAACCGATACGTACTAATTAACAGCAACACACTAAACCCCTGACTCAACCAGTTTTCTATGTCAGTTAATTCAACATCTTTTTGTGTAACTGAAATATTTGCCGCTGCAATACCCTCAACAAACTGTTGATGAACCGTGGCCAATACTGATTTTTTGTTATCACTGCGAACCCCATCTAAAAATAATGGTTCAGATGTATTAACAATTACCTCACTTGTAAAACCGCGTTTATTTGCAGCCAGTGCCAAGCCAAACGGGTGACACCCACCATGTCCAGAGGTCATAAAAATAGTGGTGCCTTCACGCCACAAAGCTAATTCATGTGACTGACTCAGCTCTGTGTTTGAGTCAAGAGCAGCCATTGCCATTAATAACGCAGCAGGTCCACAGGTAAACTCGGTAGTTTGTTGATACCATGGCGTTAAACGATCAACCTGCAATTCACTGGTTTGGCGAATATTTTTTTGCATCCGTAAGGCATCACTGTGATCGTCATAATAATCACTGTATTGACCAAATACGCGATACCCCACACTTTTATAAAGCCCAATTGCGCTGTCGTTATTTACTGCAACCTCTAGGCGCAAATAAATACGTCCACGATCACTGGTCGCTTTTTCAAGCTCATTGAGTAATTTTTTAGCTATGCCTTTACCTTGCATCGTTGGTAATACGGCCAGCGAGTACAAACGTGCTAAACGCGTGCCTTTATGGCACCACACTAAGCCATAGCCACATAATTGCGCATTTTGCTCAGCAACTAATAAAATCCCATGTTTAGCCCCAAGCCAGCGCTTTAAACTACGCGCACTTAGCTTATCGTTACTAAAGCAAGTATTTTCAAGCGCCACCAATGCTTTTAAGTCAGCGGTTATTGCAGGGCGAATAACTAGCTTGGTCGCCTCTGCCACTATTACTTTTTCAACCAGAGCAATAGGCATTAGCCGCGGCCTCGTGCTTCTAAACGCTGTTTAAACTCATCCATAATGATCATGTATAGCTCGTCACCTAAATAGCCGTCTTCTACTTTGTGATCAATACTTGGATTGTCATTTACTTCCAATACATACGCACGACCTTGGTGCTCTTTAACATCTACACCGTATAACCCTTTACCGACTGTTTTACAGGCCTTTAAAGCTGCATCCAATACTACTTTTGGTAACTCAAAGGTTGGTAACGTTTCAAAGCCACCGGAAAAAAAACGTTTTGCATCATGGTTGTATATTTGCCAATGATTACGCGCCATTAAATAACGACATGCATAAATGGCGCGGCCATTTAATACACCTACTCGCCAATCGTATTCGGTGTACATGTATTCTTGTGCAAGTACCAATGCGCTATATTCAAACAGCTCGGTTAATTTAGCTTCAAGCTCACCGCGGTTTGCAACTTTAAACACCCCTTTTGAGAACGACCCTTCAGGCATTTTTAAAACCAGCGGATAGGTAAAAGCCTCTTCTAATTGCTCAAGCATTTGCACTGATTGATCAGCCACTACCACCGTTTTTAAACTTGGCACCTTTTGGTAATTAAACGCATCGTGTAAATACACTTTATTACAACAACGTAAAATAGATTCAGCATCGTCAATGACCACTAAGCCGAGACTTTGCGCTTTACTTGCAAGGCGGTAGGTTGGATGGTCAATTGCTGTAGTTTGGCGAATAAATAACGCATCAAACTGGGCAATATTGTCTATTTCATCAAAGCTGAGTGCTTTTGCGTTAATACCATGTTTCGCTGCTGCTTTTATAAAACGGGCTATTGCATCTCTATCACTTGGCGGTACTTTTTCGTTATGATCAACCAATATCGCCATATCCCAACGAAAACGGCGCTCTACTTTACCAATACGCCATTGCGTTTGGGTAAACTCATTGAGCCTTTCAATAAACGCAGTATATTGCTGCTCACTTAATGAGGTTAAAGAGCCTTGTTGCAATAAACCTTGCTGATCGACAAATAAAATAGGCGCTGGGTATTGTTTAAATACCGATTTAGCCGCTTTACTTTGCAATTTATTTAGAGCATTACCAAAATAAACTGCGCCATCAATTTGCCCAGTATTTAAAGTAGGTGCTTGGCCGCTTCTAAGCGCGTTTATTGTTTTAACGCTTGGTAATACTTGGTGTTTGCGGGCTTCTGCAAGCAATGAACAATAATAACCCTTACTCAAGTATTGGCTTGAGTCGCATAAATTAATAATGCGGGTTTTAGGTTCGTTGCGTTTTGGGTAGTCACGTAAGTAGGTGTTAAACGTAATGACATTTTCAAATGAAAGAGCAAGTGCTTGCTCGTTGTTATCAACCACTATTAAGGTTTTAAACACGACTTTTCCTAGTTAAGTCAAAATATAAAAATCCCTGGCTAGTTAGCTCAGGTAGTTAAACAGCAAATAGAAACACCTATCGCACTAAGTGCAGCAAATAGCAAATCACTTAATACGATAGGTGCTTTAACGAATATCTACTATAAACGTTAGCGCTTAAATTGCTTAAGCGACATGTGATTTATAAGCCCTTTTTTACATACACACAAACGAGATATTTTTAGCGTGAAGATAAAAATTTTTGATGAACTTTTTTATTGTTAATTTGTGTTTTAAAATAGCCAAAATTTACCACTAAAAGTGATCATTATGTCTCTTCCCGCTTGCCCTAAATGCCAATGTGAATACATTTACGAAGACCAACAGCTGCTTATATGCCCAGAATGTGCTTATGAATGGAACCCAAATAATACAAGCGATGAAGACGCTATTTTGGTAAAAGATGTAAACGGCACTTTACTAGTCGATGGTGACAAAGTAACCGTTGCGAAAGATTTAAAAATTAAAGGCAGTTCTCAGATTATAAAAATTGGTACGAAAGCGGTAGTTAGACGTGTGCTTGATAAAAAAGATCACCAGCTAGATTGTAAAGTAGATGGCATTGGCGAAATGATGGTAACGGCTAAGTTTGTGAAAAAAGCCTGAAATTACAAAAACTCACTTGTAAAAATTAACACAAAGTAATAACGCTTAACTGCTAATTTTTTAGTTCTTTAGATAGCGCAGCTAATGTTTGATCGTAAGCATTCTGATTAAAGTTACTCGAGTGTGGGTTCATAAAACCATGTAAGTATTCAACACGCTTTGCGCTAACATTAGCCTTTGTTGCCAGTTCAATGTGTAGTGATTTAACATCAAAGTGCGGCTCATAATAGGGAAATATGAGTTCAATCTCAAATTGTGGTTGTATATCTGTATGGTGCCTAATTTGCGAGCTGTAAAAACAAATGCCTTTAGCTATCGTTTTAATCGCCGGGTGTGCAGACATTGACCAAATTGCCGATGCGCCAACACTAAAACCTATCAATATAGTGTTGTCAGCGAGTGGTTTAATCGCTTTTTGTAAAATAGCTACATACTTATCAAGGCCTATATGCTGACTAAAATACTCATAGGCCTGCTGTTCACTGTTAAATGCCATATCAACCCCGCCATAGGGATCGACAATAGACTGAGCGTTTAGTTTTTCAGCTAATGCTTTTAAAGCCGCTGTATTACCAAAAATATCACTGACCAATACTAAGTTCATAAACGGCTCATCTTTAATTTTATTCTATAAGTTTTAGGCAATAATTTAACAAAGAGGCCTACGAGATGCTACGCCTCTGAGTAAGAGACAAATACAAACTACATTTAAAGTACTTTAACCACGTCATAACTATGTTTTACATCACCGATAGTTAAACTAACTTCATCATCGACTTGTTTACCTAATAACTGTTGCCCTAAAGGGGCACCAGAGGTAAGTACTTGAATAGTTGTGCCTTTAATATCAACGGTTAATCCACCAGCTGCTGGGCCTAAATAAAACCATTTTTGTGTGCTGGCATCGTCTTCTAAACATACCAATGAGCTTATAGCGATAGTGTCTGTAACGGGTTCGTTGTATATGGCTTCAAATAGTTGTATTTCTTTATAGCACTCATTAACTCGCTCTGCATGGCCTTGTGCTAAATAGGCAGCTTCAAGCCCAAGGGTATCGTATTGGGTCTCTGCAATACTTTCTTCGTGGGTAGCGGTATCGTGAGCTGTTTGAGCTGCAATTTTAGCAGTGTTTAGTTGCTCATCTAAGGCAAACCGCAGGTGCTCAGTAACATGGGCTTTAATCATTTGGAGAATTCACTCAATTCGATAAAATAATTTGTTATTTTATACCAATCTGCTTGGATATGGGACCTATTTTAACGATAAGAAAATTGCTCTATAACTAGGCAAAATTTTTGACATCTAGTTGTTCTAAATGAAAAAATGTTAACAACGTTATAGGGGAATTTAATTCGTTAAATTGTTCAAATATTTATGCAGGTTGGTATTAGCATTGTTGCCACATCGAACACTATCCCTTTGCTGTGTAACAACAATGCTAATTTAAGGCTATGGCATATCCATTAATGCCTGCGTTTGCTGATCCACTTGCTTATCGTAGTTTTTAGCACTTAACCCAAGTAGCTCAGGTAATGTAGCAGCAATACAAATAGACGACAGCGTGCCTACGACGATCCCTGCAAACAAAGCAATGGCAAACCCCTGCAGCGGCGTGCCAGCTAACAGCCAAACACTTGCCACCGTAGCTAGCGTAGTTCCTGAGGTAATAAGCGTACGAGTTAAGGTGCTTTTAATAGCACTGTTGATAATACTGCTTGGTTTGAGTGTGATGTTTGTTGGTATGCGTAATAGCTCACGTACCCTATCACCCACTATTATTGAGTCATTTAGGGAGTAGCCAATTATTGCCAATAAACTGGCTAAAACGGTTAGATTAAACTCTATTTGTAACCACGAAAATAAGCCAACCACCAGCACTAAATCATGTAATAAAGCCACCACAGAGCCTAATGCCAAACGCCACTCAAACCGAACAGCTAAATAAATCATTACCGCTACCATAGCAGCAAATAAGGCTAAGCAGCCTTGCTCAAATAATTCATCACCCACTTGAGAGCCAATATAAGCCGATGATAAAACCTCAGCATTTATAGTTGGGTTTTGGCTAATCGCGGTTTTCCAAGCATCATTATTAGCTTCCTCACTTGGCGCTTGCGTTAATTGAAAATGATTATTGCCCTGCGCTGTTAGTTCAAATTCACCTTGATGGTTTTTAGCAATAAATTGCTCAAGCGGTTTTAGTTCAACACCTTGGCTGGTGGTAAATTCTGTTAAATAACCACCCGTAAAATCAAGGCCAAAATTAAGTCCTTTTTGTGCAATGGTGAATACCGATAACAACACAAATATGGCACTAACAAGCATGCCTGTATAACGCATACGTGACCCTGTCTCACATTTTAAAAAAGTGTTAAGCATGCGCGTTTACTCCTGCTTTTTTACCCAGCTTTAAATATAAGCTTTGGCTTAAATACTTAGATACATACACTCCAGTAAACACCGATGTGATAAGACCAAGCGCCAGCGTTATCGCAAAGCCTTTTACCGGGCCATAACCTATGCCATATAAAATAATCGCGGTGATCATGGTGGTAATATTGGCATCAAATATAGTATTAGCAGCCTGTTTATAGCCCTCTTGGATTGCTTGATACGGGGGGCGACCTTTGCGACGCTCTTCTTTTATGCGCTCAAATATAATCACGTTAGTATCAACCGCCATTCCTATAGTTAATACTAAGCCTGCTATTCCTGGAAGAGTTAAAACCACCCCAGGTAATAACGACATTAGCCCCACTAAAGAGGTTAAGTTTAAAATTAACGCAACATTTGCAATAAGCCCTAAACGGCGGTACCACAGTGCCATAAACGCAAGCGTTAAACCCATACCTAACATTAACGCCGCTAATCCATTATTAATATTGTCTTGGCCAAGGCTTGGACCAATAGTTTGCTCATGCACTATAGTTACGGGCGCAGTGAGTGATCCTGCGCGTAGTAATAGCGCTAAATCGGCAGCCGCTTGTTGGCTTTGCATATTGGTTATACTAAAACGCGAGCTTAAATGCTGGGCAATATTAGCCACATTAATAACTTCGCTTTTTTTAACCACTTCGCCTTTAGCATTTTGTGAATACTCTGAATAGAGCGTTGCCATAGGTTTGCCTATATTTGCCTTTGAAAAAGCCGACATAGCATCGCCACCTTGGCCATCTAAGCTCAGTTGTACCAAAGGTTTACCCCAATCATCACGCCCTATATTAGCGTTATTAATATGCTCACCGGTAAATATAGGTACAGGGTCGAGCTTAATGGTCCCTCCCGATTGCAAATTAAACGTTTGCCCGCCTCTCTCTTTAAGTTGATAAAACCCTAATGACGCGGTTGCACCAATTATGCGTTTTGCTTCAGCCGGATCTTGCACGCCAGGTAGCTCAATACGAATGCGCTGCTTACCTTGGCGCTGTGTAACGGCCTCAGTTATGCCGAGCTCTTCAATGCGTGAGCGAAGTGTCGTAAGTGTTTGACTCATCACTTCTTTATCAAATGCGCTGCGCCCTTGCTCAGAATAACTCACTTTAACGACCTGTAAGTTGCCATTAGTTGATGTGGTTGTAGTGAGGTTTTCAAAACGGCTTTTAAGCTCTTTTATAACAACTGTTAGCTTATCGTCAGCATTCTCAAGCGCACTTATTTCAAAGCCCTGATTAGTCTGCTGCGCTTTAACGCCATAGGCTTTTTGTTTAACAATAATGGCTTTTGTCTGTTGATATGCACTGAGCAATTGCTCATCAATGGCTTTATTTAAATCAACATCAAGTACAAACAATACCCCGCCGTTTAAATCAAGACCCAGTTTTATGGGCGATAAACCAAACTCTTGTAACCAAACAGGGCTGGTTGCATGTTCAACAATTTTAACCTGTGTATTTGGAAAGTTTGATTTTAAAGCCGCTTGAGCCTGCGCACTTTGTGTAGGCGTATTTAAAAGTACATTAATATGTGCTGGGTCTTTTAAACTTTCACTCACTTCAAAGCCTTGGCTATTTAAAAAGCTAACTAGGTTCTCAGTACTTGGCATTACTTGCGTTTTAACATCAGAAGCTGCACTAATATGCAACCACGACTTATTCGGGTATAAATTAGGTAAGGCGCTTATTGCTAGTAACACTAATACAATCAGCATGGCTACATAGCTCAATTTAAACTTAGCCTTAAATGGCTTTTTCTCTTTTTTTAGACTTAACATAGTTATTCCTTATTACTAGGCATAGCCCAGTAACGTACCTATTAGGCACAATTAATCTGCAGGTCAAAACGCGATGCGTTAAAACCAATTAACATTAAATAAGGAACTTTAAGCGTGGTAGGTAGTTACAGCGATGTATAACAGGTTAGCGTCTTTCCAGCCGCTCAAGCGCGACTTTTTACTTTTAAATACCCAAGTATACCAAGGCTGATTTATAGTGACTGCTTGCGGTCGCAAAAAAATATGCCTACAGCCATTTAGGGCAAAAAACTCATGCACTACATCGTATTCAGGATCGCCCTGCGCACTATGTAAAAATAAAAATGAGTTATTAGCTGTTAGCCTAGGCTGATGCGCAGCAAAATCAGAATGCTTTGAGTTTTTATGCTGTAAATCGCCAAGCGATTTTGTAGGTACGGAAATGTTAGTTAAATGGTCAACATTAATAACATCGCTATAACCGCTTTGGTTACTGTTTAATTCGTGCTTTACGCCCATAGCATGGCTTTGCACACTAAAGAGTGCAGCAAAAAACAAGCAAGTAGCTAAAAAAACGCGAAATTTAAACATTGGTCATTTAAAACTAAAATAAAGGATAGCTAGTATATAAGGGCAGCTAATTAAAATACAATAGCCGTTCTTAAGCTAATTCATTTATATAAAAACAAATACTGAGATCCTCGATGCGCTCCAGACAAAGTTCAGTAAAACGCCCCGACGCCATGAATTTAAAACAAAGCATTCAAACTCTTTGGCCTTATATCACTAAATTTAAAGGCCGTGTGCTCATTGCTATATTAGCGCTAGTCGGTGCTAAAGGCGCGACATTACTCATGCCATGGGCTTTAAAAGAAATAATTGATTCGGTTGATAAATCAATTAACCCACTACTTCTTGTTCCTACTTTATTACTCGTTATGTACGGCGCATTGCGCTTTGCTAGCGTATTTTTGGGTGAAGTACGCGATGCGGTATTTTCGCGAGTCACCGAGCATGCCATGCGAGATATTGGCCTTAAAGTGTTTAAACATTTGCACTCGTTAGATTTAGCCTTTCATTTAGACAGGCAAACTGGCGGTATAAGTCGAGACATAGAACGCGGCACCAGTGGCTTAAGCTTTTTAATGCGCTTTTTAATGTTTAATATTGTGCCCACGTTGTTTGAAATAATAACTGTGGCGATTATTTTTGGCAGCTTGTTTTCTATTTGGTTTGCGCTGATCACCCTATTGGCTGTGGCTATTTATATTTTTTTTACCGTGACGGTTACCCAATGGCGAAACCGCTTTATTCGTGAGTCAAACGCTGCTGATAATCAAAGTAACACCCGTGCCATCGACAGTCTATTAAATTACGAAACCGTAAAATACTTTAATAATGAACAGCATGAAGCCCAAACTTACGACACATTTTTAGCAACCTGGGAACAAGCACGATTAAAAAACAGACTCTCGTTACTGGCGCTTAATTCAGGGCAAGCACTGATCATTGCATGTGCCATAACCGCATTAATGTGGCTTGGAGCCAATGAAGTGGTTACTGGCGAGTTAACGATTGGTGAGCTGGTAATGATCAATGCGTATATGATCCAATTATTTTTACCGCTTAACTTTTTGGGATTTGTGTACCGTGAAATACGCCGTGCCCTTACCGACCTTGAAAACATGCTTGGGTTATTAAATACCTCCCCCAAAGTAGCAGATAGCGAAACCGCGCAACCATTAGCACTCAAAAATGGGGCAATTAGCTTTGAAAACGTCAGCTTTAGCTACGATAGCAAGCGTCCTATTCTTAAGAACGTCAGTTTTCATGTAAATCCTGGTGCTAAGGTAGCGGTTGTAGGTGCTAGTGGCGCAGGTAAAAGCTCGTTAGCCCGCTTGTTATACCGTTTTTATGAACTTTCATCGGGCGCTATAAAAATTGATAATCAAGCCATAAACACGGTCACCTTGGCAAGTTTGCGTAAAGCTATTGCCATAGTGCCGCAAGATACTGTGTTATTTAATACCAGTATACGCGAAAATATTCACTACGGCAGACCCAGCGCCAGTGAAGATGAAGTAAACAAAGCTATAAACATGGCGCATCTAACAGACTTTATTAATAGCCTAGATAAAGGCGATAAAACCTTAGTAGGTGAACGCGGACTAAAAGTCTCTGGTGGCGAAAAACAACGTATTGCTATTGCTCGCGCTATTTTAAAACAATCGCCAATTTTAATTTTTGACGAAGCCACTTCCGCGCTCGACTCACAATCTGAACAAGCCATATTAAACGCTATGCAAGAGGTTGCCTCTAACCACACAAGTATTGTTATTGCGCATCGCTTATCAACAATTACCGATGCCGATACTATTATCGTGCTTAAGGCGGGGGAAGTAGTAGAGCAAGGTAAACATGATGAATTACTCATGCAAAATGGTGAATATGCTCATATGTGGACCTTGCAACAAAAACAGTCAAAGGCGCAATAAACTAAGCCTCTCGGGTACGATTGAAGTATCTGAGTGCTTTTTTGCTATTTTGCTAGTATTTCATTTATCTTATCGACCGGTACGGTTATTCACCTCAAAAGGTTTGTTTGCAGTGAAGTTATCAATACAATCAAGTAGCTATTTTTATAACAAAAATATAACGAATTAAATAACGTGAATTCATAGGGGAAAGTAATGAAAAAAAGTTTAATTGCAGCGGCACTCGCCGCTACATTTATTACCGGCTGTTCTGAGCCACAAACAACAAAAACTGAGCAAGTAGCAGCAGTTGCAGAAAAACCACAAGCAACAGAGCAAGCCGAATTAGGCACGTTTGGAGTTGATTTAACTGCGCGTAACGAAGCTGTAAAGCCAGGCGACGATTTCTTCATGTACGCCAGTGGTTCATGGTACGACAACTACGAAATGCCAGCAGATAAAACCCGCTACGGTGCATTCTCTGCGCTAGCTGAGCGCAGTGAAGATCGCGTTAAAGAAATTATTGAAGACATTGCAGCACGTGAAAACTTAAACGCCGAAGAGCAACTGGTCGCTGACTTTTATAATTCGTACATGGATACCGAGACGCTTAATAAACTTGGTATAACGCCAATTAAGCCGTTGCTTAACGACATCAATTCGGTTGCCTCAACTGATGATTTGGCAAAAGTATTTGGCCAATCTTGGCTTACGGGTGTAAGTGCACCACTTGGCGGCGGTATGTGGTTTAACCGTTTAGATCCCAATAAATACGAAATGTCATTAGGTGCAGGTGGCTTAGGCTTACCCGATCGCTCATACTACCTTGAAGATGCAGAACGTTTTGTAAAAACTCGTGAAGCGTATGTGGCACATATTGCCGATATGCTTAAATTTGCAGGGGTTGATAATACCACAGAGCGTGCACAAGCGATTTTAGCGCTTGAAACCAAAATTGCAGAAGGTCATTGGCCTCGTGAAAAACGCCGTAATCGTGATTTAACCCTAAACCAAGTAAAACGCGATGAGTTAAGTACACAATACCCGGGATTTAACTGGGATTTATACTTTGCGCAAACAGGTTATAAAGTACCACAATTAAACGTATCGCAACCTGAACCTGTTAAAGCCATGATTGACTTAATCAATAACGAAGATTTAAGCGTATGGAAAGACTACCTAACGTATCATGCAATTAATGGTAACGCTGAGCTGTTGTCTGAAGAGATATTTAACACCAACTTTGCTTTTTATGGAAAAGAGTTAAATGGTCAACAAGAGCCACGTCCGCGCTGGAAACGCGCTATCAGCCAAATGTCAGGCACCAGCTCATTAGGCTTTGCAATTGGTAAAATTTACGTAGATCGTTATTTCCCTGAGTCATCTAAGCAACAAATGTCTGAGCTTGTTGAAAACTTACGCACAGCACTTGGTGAGCGTATTGATAACTTAGATTGGATGGGTGCAGAAACAAAAGTGAACGCGCGTGCAAAATTAGCGGCATTTGTGCCAAAAATTGGTTACCCAGATGAATGGCAATCGTATGAAGACTTAAGCATTAGCAACAATGACTTAATGGCTAATGTAAAAAATATGCGTGAGTTTTTCCAAGCCGACAGCGTAGAAAAAGAGCTGAAAAAGACCGATCGTAATCGTTGGGGCATGACACCACAACGTGTAAATGCTTACTACAATAGTTCATTTAACGAAATTGTATTCCCTGCCGCTATATTACAACCACCGTTTTTCGATCCAAATGCAGATCCAGCAGTAAACTACGGTGGCATTGGCGCTGTGATTGGCCACGAAATGGGTCATGGTTTTGATGATCAAGGCTCAAAATCTGACGCTAACGGCATACAACGTAATTGGTGGACTGATGAAGATCGTGCTGCTTTTGATGCCAAAGCTGACAAACTGGCAGCTCAGTACAGCAAATACGAACCAATTCCAGGTAACTTTGTAAATGGCCGCAACAGCTTAGGTGAAAATATTGGTGATGTGGGTGGTTTAGCCATGGCTTATCATGCTTACAAATTAAGCCTAAATGGTAAAGAAGCACCGGTAATTGATGGTGTAACCGGCGATCAACGTTTCTTCTTAGCATGGGCACAAGTATGGAAAGAAAAACGTACTGAGCAAAGCATGTTAAACCAATTACGTGGTGGTACTCACGCACCAGGTCGCTTTAGAGCACAAGCACCTCGTAACCACGACGCTTGGTATAAAGCATTTGATGTAAAACCAGGTGATGAGTTGTACCTACCAGAAGAAGAACGCGTTCGTATTTGGTAATACCCTGACAACCGTTCATCGTTTGTAACAAATAAACAGCCCGCTTATGCGGGTTGTTTTATTTTTGGCTACTAACAATACTTACTAGCCCTGCCCGGCATTTACCTTTAGAATATGGGCTTGCAAATTTTTATCAATTATTTATACATATTAAGGCGAAACGCAGATGGGAAGAGCTTACCAAAACAAAAAAGATTCAATGGCTAAAACTGCGGGTGCTAAAACTAAAGTTTATTCAAAATACGGTAAAGAAATTTATATTTGTGCTAAAAATGGCGGTGTTGATCCAGACGGAAACCTAGCACTACGTCGTTTAATTGAACGTGCTAAAAAAGACCAAGTACCGGCCCACGTAATTGAACGCGCCATTGATAAAGCTAAAGGCGGCGGCGGTGAAGACTATGCAGCCACGCGTTATGAAGGTTACGGCCCAGGTAATTGCATGATTATTGTTGATTGTTTAACCGACAACAACAAACGTACTTTTGCTGATGTACGTGTATGTTTTACCAAAGCAAACGCTAAAATTGGCGCACAAAATTCGGTATCACACTTATTTGATCACCTTGCTATTTTTGTATTTGACGGTGACGACGATGAAACCGTACTTGAAGCGCTGATGATGGCAGATGTTGATGTTACCGACGTTGAAGTAGAAGACGGCAAAGTAACCGTATTTGCACCGCACACTGAATACAACAATACCCGCACAGCGCTTGAAGAAATGGGTGTGACAGAATTTGACGAAGACTTAATTGCCTTTGTACCTCAAGTTGAAGCCCCTATTGAAGGCGAAGACGTTGAAGTTATGGAGCGCTTTTTAGCCATGCTTGAAGATTGTGACGACGTACAAAACGTTTACCACAACGCTCAATTTTAATCGTTAAGCAAATAATCTGAGCTCTGGATAGTAAATCTATCTTCAGCGACAACTGCGTTGAGTTTACTTGCGATAGGTTATGTTTAAAGGCCAACTTAGTTGGCCTTTTTGTTATTTGTAGAATGGATTAGTTAATTGATAACCCCTCACAACTAGGGTCTGTTGGCTTTTATAGTTGTATGCGGCCATGAATCTTGTGGCCACAATCTAAAACTACAGACTATTTTTGTTTTTTAAACGGGTAAATTTGTTGCTTTAACATACCTACAGGCATGTAGTCCCCGACAACACCATATTCTTTAGGCCACTCTGCTTGGCCTTTTACCGCAGTACCAAATAAATAATCTAAAAACGAGAAATGGGCTGCATAATTTCGATCAATGGCAGCTTTATCGGATGCGTGGTGCCAATGGTGAAACTGCGGAGTAACCATAAAATATTTTAACCACCCAAATTTTACATTCACGTTTGCATGATTAAATACGGCTTGAAAACCAACAATAATTACATATAAGCTGATTATTTGCTGTGAAAACCCCAGCACAAATATAGGGGTTAACACTAAACTACGGGTGATCAGTATTTCTAAAATATGCTGACGGGAGCCCGCTAGCCAATCCATTTCTTTGGCACTGTGATGCACACCATGAAATCGCCACATAAATGGCACTTCGTGATAAGCACGATGTGTCCAATACTGCATTAAATCAGCCACCAAAATAATTAAAAATAGCTGTAGTATAAACGGCATTTGCGCTATGTAAGCTTGCAGTGTGCTCGAAACCGCCCAACCAAAACCATAATGAACAAAATGATTAGTAACCAGTAATACAAAGCCAACTATTAAGTGATTCACAAAGAAGTGGTTTAAATCCCCGCGCCATTCACTACGAAGTATTTTTTGCTCTTTTCGATGCGGAAGTAGTTTTTCAATTAAGATAAAAATTAAGGTAGAGCCTAGTAAGTCTAATATAAACCAATCTAAGCCAATATAAGGAGTGTTATCTGCAAAGTCATTTACTTCAACATTCGGGCCACCAAAGCTAATGGCCAGTACAATAAAAAACCACGCAGTTGCCCCTAAGCGCTTATTCGTATTTCGTACAAAATTAAGTAACCCTAAGCTACCGGAAATAATAAGAGCAACAAACATGAGCTGACGTAAAAAGTCGACGCTATAGCTTTTGCGTAGTTCTGGAGTCGTTAAATATTCCGGAAAGTGGAATGCAAGCACTCCTAAGCAACTTAATATCGCTAAAAAGCAAGCAATATAACCACTGATATTACCCTCACCAATTTGCAGGTGACTAGTACGAAATATTTTTTTAGTGACATGTTTTAGCATTATTTTCCTTAATATAATATGCAGTTCCCTATTCTAATGCGCACATTCTAGCAAACTTTGGGCTAACTAAAACACAAAAAAAGCCACGCAGTGCGTGGCTTGGCTGGATAAAGTAAAATTTAACTACACGGAAAAATTATAAATAAGCACCCAGCGCTTTAACTTGATCTAACATGCGGTTTGAGAAACCCCATTCGTTGTCGTACCACGCCATTACTTTAACTAATTTACCATCAGCACGCGTTTGCGTTGCATCAAAAATTGATGATGCTGGGTTATGGTTAAAGTCGATAGAAACAAGCGGCAGCTCGTTGTACTCTAAAATACCTTTCATAGAGCCAAACGCAGCATCTTTAACCACTTGGTTAATTTCTTCAATACTTGTGTCACGCTTAGCAATAAATGTTAAATCAACTAACGACACATTAATGGTTGGTACACGTACCGCCATGCCATCTAGTTTACCGGCAAGTTCAGGCAGAACTAATCCAACCGCTTTTGCAGCACCCGTTTTAGTTGGGATCATAGATTGAGTCGCACTACGCGCGCGGTATAAATCTGGGTGGTATACGTCAGATAAATTTTGATCGTTGGTGTAAGCATGAATGGTGGTCATACTACCTTGTTCAATTCCTACTGTGTCGTTAATCGCTTTTGCAACAGGCGCTAAACAGTTGGTTGTACATGAAGCATTAGAAATAATGTTGCTATCGGCATTAATTACATCGCTATTTACACCATGTACTACCGTTGCATCCATATCAGTACCAGGAGCCGATACCACTACTTTTTTAGCGCCTGCTTCAATGTGCTTGTTAGCTGCTTCGCGAGAAGTAAATAAACCCGTACATTCAAGTACGATATCAACGTTTAGTGCTTTCCACGGTAAATTAGCAGGATCACGTTCTTGCGTTAGCGTGATCACATCATCGCCAATTAGCATGGTGTTGTCTTTTAGCGTTACTTGCTGTGAAAAACGACCGTGTACTGAGTCAAACTGAGTCAGATGAGCATTTACATTGGCTGGGGCTAAATCGTTAATAGCCACAATTTTAATTTCATTATTTTGCGCTGATTCGTACAGTGCACGCAATACATTACGACCGATACGGCCGTAGCCATTAATTGCTACATTAATCATTTTTGACTCCTATTAACTTCACATGCTTGGCGAGCAAGCGTTTCAATGGCTTGCCAGTCTTTATTTTCAATAAGTTGTTTATCTAACATCCACGTACCACCTACACAAATAACATTGTTAAGTGCTAAGTAATTAGGCGCAGTAGCTAAACTAATGCCACCGGTTGGACAAAAAGTAATATCAGGTAATGGGCCGCCAATCGACTTTATCATCGCAGTTCCGCCTGCGGCTTCAGCAGGAAAAAACTTTAAAAATTTAAAGCCATGTGCTGCCAAGTTCATCACTTCGCTTGGGGTAGCTGCACCTGGTAAAAAAGGGATAGTTGACTCTTTTGCCAATGCTAACAGTTCATCACTTACACCAGGGCTCACCATAAAGTCAGCGCCCGCTTCTACTGATGCGTTAAAACTTGCTTTATCAACCACCGTGCCAGTGCCCACATATGCCTCTGGTACTTCAGCTTTCATTAGCTTTACAGCTTGTGCAGCAATTGGTGTACGCAGTGTAATTTCAAGTGCTTTTAAGCCACCGTTATACAACGCTCTTGCAAGTGGTGCAGCATCTTCTAATTTTTCGATTACCACCACTGGCACAACGGGTGCCGATGCTAAGATTTTTTCAATACTCATTACTTGTTCCTCATTACCCAATATGGCTAATTATTATTCAAGTCCAAAAGCACTTGCACCTAAATCGGCACTGCTTACGATATTTCTAAATCCAGTAAATAATTCACGGCCTGTACCAAATGTTTGGCTTGCTTGGCTAATTTGTAGCTCACGCTGTGCAAGCTCTTCGTCGCTTACATGCACTTTTAAAATACCATTTGGCGCATCTAAAGTAACAATATCGCCTTCATGGATTTTAGCTATAATGCCACCTTCTACCGCTTCAGGTGCTAAGTGGATTGCCGCTGGTACTTTGCCTGATGCACCCGACATACGTCCGTCGGTAACTATGGCCACTTTATAACCCTGATCTTGTAATGTTGCCATTACCGGCGTGAGCTTATGAAGCTCTGGCATGCCTTTAGCCTTAGGGCCTTGCTCTTTAAGAACAGCAATGAAATCTTGGTTAAGTTCACCACGGCTATAAGCATCTTGTAACTCACCTTGAGAGCTAAATACTTTAGCTGGCGCCGACACCACTTGATGCGACTCTGCAACAGCAGAGACTTTAATAACGGCTTTACCTAAGTTGCCCGTTAATAGCTGTAAACCACCTTGCTTACTAAATGGATTATTTACAGGGCGAAGTACTTCTTCATCATGTGAGTTTTCTGGACACGCAACCCATTTAACTTTACTTGGGCCATTGGCATCGCTCATAATTAGGTTGTCGTCTTTATCAAGCAGTGGCTCACACATGTAAGGTGCAAGGCCTTCGCCTAAAATAGTGGTTACATCTGTATGTAGGTAACCAGCACCTGCTAATTCACGCATTAAGAAGCCCATACCGCCAGCTGCTTGGAAATGGTTTACATCAGCTGAGCCGTTAGGGTAAATACGCGTCAGTAATGGTACAACCGCTGATAAATCAGACATGTCTTTCCAAGTAACCTGAATACCAGCCGCTTTTGCAATTGCCACAATATGGATTGCATGGTTGGTTGAGCCACCAGTTGATAACAAACCAACCAGGCCATTAATAATGGTTTTTTCGCTGATCACATCCGCTAAACACGGGCCATCTTTGTTTTCTGTAAGCTGCTTAAGCATGGTCTCAACGGCATTACCCGTTAAGCCATCACGCAATTCTGTGTATGGATTTATAAACGAGCTACCTGGTAGGTGTAAGCCCATAATTTCCATAAGCATTTGGTTTGAATTTGCAGTGCCATAAAACGTACACGTACCGGCACTGTGATAAGATGCGCTTTCTGCCTCTAATAGCTCTTCACGTGACACTAAGCCTTGTGCAAACTTTTGACGAATACGTGCTTTGTCTTTATTTGGGATACCTGACTGCATTGGTCCTGCTGGTAAAAAATACACAGGCAAATGGCCAAATGATAAAGCGCCAATTAATAAGCCTGGAACAATTTTGTCACATACACCTAAACAAAACACACCATCAAACACGTCATGCGATAACGAAACCGCAGTTGACATAGCAATAACATCACGAGAGAAAAGCGATAGTTCCATGCCGTCACGCCCTTGGGTAACGCCATCACACATCGCAGGAACACCGCCAGCAACTTGCGCGGTTGCGTCAAATTTAGTGGCAATGCTTTTAATTAAATCTGGGTATTCTTTGTAAGGCACATGCGCAGATAACATGTCGTTGTATGAATTAATAATTGCAAGGTTTGGCACCTCATCTGCTTTTAAACGCGCTTTGTCATCGCTACTGCACGCAGCCATAACATGGGCAATATTGCCACAGCCTAAACCAGCACGAACTCTTGTTTGTTTTTTTGCGTGCGAAATACGATCTAAATAGGCTTGACGGGTTTGTTTACTGCGCTCAATAACGCGTTCTGTGACTTCTTGAATTCGAGGGTGCAACATAATTTTACTCATCTCTATTCGTTAGAGGATAAAGGCTCAGTAACAATTATAGACTCCACGAAAATAACTGTACTGAGCATCTTTGACTTACCCGTTCAAAGGTACGCTACCAGGGAGCCTCTCACAACAACCCTGACACCGGTGTCAGGGTATTAACGCATGACACTGACACCGGTGTCAACCCTGAGTAATAAAAATAGTTCTTTTTTTTAACATGTACAATAAATAAACGTGAATTTTTAGTGAAATACCAGCGGCAAATAATGAAGATCAAAAATGCAGATAAAAAAAGCCCGAGTAAGCGTCACTCATACTCGGGCTACTGTGAAAAAGCGGTTTTTATTTTACGGCTGCGGTTGACTCACGCGTGATTAATTTTGCTTCTAAAATCACTTTGTAAGGTGACTCTTGCGGCTCAATAATGTGGGTAATTAACTGGGTAACAGCTTGTTTTGTCATTTCTTCTACAGGTTGCGCTATAGTCGTTAGGCCTGGCCAAATATGACGCGCTATGGGAGCGTTATCAAAGCCAGCAATAGAAATATCGTCTGGTACACGTAAATTACGCTGTGTAGCTAATTTAAGTACGGCGGCTGCCATGTAATCATTCGATGCAAATACAGCCGTAGGACGTGGCGATAAATCTAAAATACTACGGGCACTGTCTACCCCTGAATGGTAACTAAAGTTACCCTCTTCAACTAAGCGTTCGTTAAATTCAATACCATGGCTTGCTAGTGCGCGCCTGTAGCCTTTAAAACGTTGCTGTGTAGCACTGTGATCTGGGTGACCTTTAATAAACGCGATAGAGGTATGCCCTAAGTTTATTAAATGTTCGGTAATTTCAAATGCGCCCTGCTCGTCATTACTGGTAACAGAAATAGAGTCATCTTCTAAAATAGCAGAAGCCACTCGAGCATAAGGAATTTTTTTAGACTTTAAAAAATCAACCAACTCTGAAAAGTCACAAAATGGCGGCGTAAGCACTAAACCATCAAGCCGTGATGACTGCAATAGCTGCTCTATGTTGTTAATGAGTGCATCACCTCTGAGCTCACAAGGGTGAATCAACAAGTTATAGTTGTTTTCTTGGCATGCAGCTAATGCGCCTGTTTGCACTCGGGTAATATAACTTTTACTTGGATTGTCATATAAGCAACCAATAATAAAACTACGGTTTTGTGCAAGTCCTCGAGCAATGGGATTAGGTGTGTAATCAAGCTCTTTAAATACCGCTAATACTTTTTCACGTGTGGCCGCACTCACATTTGGTTCGTTATTCAATACGCGCGATACTGTTTTTTTAGATACACCGGCATAACTGGCAACGCTATTTATAGTGACTTTTTTCATCTATTTATTTCCAAATGTATGCAACGTAATTAAACCTGTTGACTCGTATGCAAACACGCGGCAGCACCAATTAAAGGAATGTTGTCTTGTGTTACTAAAGTGACCGGAATTTGGCCTGTATATTGCGACATAATGCCCTTTTGTAAAAAACGCTCAATAAAACGGCTTTCTAGTAAACGAGCCTGCATTCTTGGCAATATGCCACCACCAATGTAAAGCCCACCAAGAGCGCCATAAGCAAGCGCCAAATCGCCAGCAACACTGCCAATCCAATCGCAAAACTGATTAAGCGTTGCGTCACACACTTCACATTCACCGCTATTGGCTAAGCTGCTAATTTGCGCCGCATCTAAATTTTTTGCAGCCACCCCTTTAACCGCCGCCATAGCTTTATATAAATGAGCAATGCCTGGGCCAGAAAACACCGTTTCTACCGATACATGTGGGTGGTCTTTTTTAAGCTCTTGAATAAGTTGAGCGTCAAGTTCGTTTACGGCCGACAGTGAAATATGGCCGCTTTCTGAGCTCATTACCGCACACGAATGTGCTGTACGCACTAAACACGCAGCACCAAAGCCTGTACCTGGTCCCATTACACCAATATTAGCAGTGTCATCTGCTTGGCCAGGTTTAACCGTTACGTTTTGAGAAAGGTCTAAGTACGGAGCAGCGTAAGCAAAAGCAGCAAAGTCGTTTATTATGCTTAATTGTTCAAAGTCAAAATGATGTTTAATATCATTAACGCTAAAGTGCCAACCTAAGTTAGTTAAGTGAACTTGGCCTGCGTTAATTGGACCTGCTACGGCAAGACATGCGCGCTTAGGATTTATATGAGACACTGTTGATAAATAATACTCAGTGGCACTCTCGAGTGATCCATAACTAGCACTTGGAAACGTATGGTTATGTTCAATGGTAAATTGATTACTTGATTCGTCGAACCCAGTTATCAATGCAAAACGGGCGTTTGTACCGCCTATATCGGCAACCAGAATAGGCTCAAAGTGTGTGCTAGAGTGTAAACCCATAGTGTTATCTCTTTTGTTTAAGTAATGAGTACTTATTATTTTAATGGGGTATCCATTGATACTTATTTACTTTGAGCTATCACCTCAAAGCAGCTATCACTGTAAAAAAAGGCTACCTTTAATAATAAAGGTAGCTAATACGTTTTGACAACAAAATGATAAAACACCCTCATTGTGACACCGGTGTCATGTTAAAATCAATAAAAAAATGCCTTTATTGACAAATAAGCTTGAAAAAAATCATTAATAAACGAGAATAGCCCCTTATTGTCCTCTTAAATAAGTAATCGTGATGAAAGGTAAAGCCACCTCATTTGATATAGCCCATTATGCTGGGGTGTCTCAATCTACAGTTTCTCGTGCTTTACGAAATAGTCCTTTGGTAAATGATGAAACCCGAAGACGAGTTCATGACATTGCCAAAAAGCTTAATTACAAAGTGGATAAAAACGCCAGTAACTTGCGCACTCAACAAAGCAGCACCCTAGCGTTATTGTTGTTTGAAGATCCTACCTCTGACGAATCGCAAATAAATCCGTTTTTTTTAGCTATGCTGGGCAGTATTACTCGTGCTTGCGCTAAAGAAGGTTACGATTTACTTGTGTCATTTCAATCGGCAAGTGCTGATTGGCAGGCAGACTATGAAGACAGCCACCGTGCAGATGGCATCATTTTATTAGGTTATGGCGACTATATAGACTTTCAGCCTAAATTTAATACTTTGCTTGAACAAAACACTAAATTTGTTTGCTGGGGAGCAAGTGTTGATAACCGCCCCGACTTAACCATAAGCTGCGACAACTATGGAGGCGGAAAGCTAGCCGCTGAGCATTTGTTGGCACATAGCCGAAAAGATTGCGCGTTTATAGGCGATGCCTCTGATCATAGCCCCGAATTTTTTGCCCGCTTTAATGGCTTTAAAGACGCGTTACAACAAAATGGCATTACACTTAATGAGCGTAAAATTGCCAATGCTATCTCTACCGAAGAATCAGGCTATCATGCCACTCGTTCATTAATTGCTAATAACATTACCTTTAATGCACTTTTTGCTGCCAGCGACCTTATAGCAATAGGCGCAATACGGGCATTAAAAGAAGCCAATATTAACGTACCAAAAGATGTAGCCGTAATCGGCTTTGATAATATATCTATTGCCAGTTACATTAATCCGCCGCTGACAACCATAGAGCAAAATACCACTATTGCTGGGCAAATGTTGGTTGAAAACCTATTAAAGCTCATTAGGGGTGAGCAAGTGCAAAGCACCCTACTACCACCGCGTTTAATTGCACGTGGCTCAAGCTAATTTATTCAGTAAAACCACTTTTAAGAAGCAACAAAGTTAAAGACAACAGCGCTCTTTTACCTTAAATTAATTCAAGCTTTATTGCATTTTTACGGTCATTTGTCCTTTTTGTTTTCATTACTAAAGTTAGCGCTTTCGTTGCATTAACAGGCTATTCACACCTCGCTATCACATTAGTTTTTTTAATCTGAAAGCAGCTGTTTTTGATGTAATTTTTCACTCGTCAATGCACGCTTTTATCACTACAATCCTGCTTTTATTTTCATGTTAAATTTTCAAGTGATCATCTCATGCTATTAACCATCGTTTATATTATAGGTATTACAGCAGAAGCCATGACTGGGGCTCTTAGCGCTGGACGCAGAAATATGGATTGGTTTGGTGTTATGTTGGTAGCCAGTGCCACAGCCATTGGTGGTGGTAGCGTGCGAGACATTTTATTAGGTAACTACCCACTGACTTGGGTAAAACACCCAGAATATTTACTGATCACTTGCCTAGCCGGTATTGTTACCACTTGGTTGGCCAAATGGGTGGTTAAATTTAAAGGCATATTTATGCGCCTAGATGCCTTAGGGCTTGCAGCGTTCAGTATAATTGGCTGCCAAGTTGGGTTAAATATGGGTTTGCACTATGGAATTTGTGTGGTCGCAGCTATAGTAACAGGTGTATTTGGTGGATTATTGCGTGATTTAATTTGTCGGCAAGCGCCATTGGTACTTCATCATGAACTTTACGCAAGCGTAGCGCTTATTGTTGCGTGTTTATACTTAGCACTGCACCACTACAACATTGATGACAATATCAGTGTGGTTGCAAGTTTAGTGGTAGGCTATTTAATTCGTATGGCGTCGGTGCGCTTTAAGTGGCGCTTACCGACATTTAATTTATTAGAGCCCGCTAATTTAAACAATGAGCAATAACAGCAGTGGTTAATGCCCACCAGCCCTAGCACTTTTAAATAGCCCGAATACTTTTCGGGCTAACGAACTAACCACAAAAAGAACTCCCAAAGCAAAACACAGTATGCTCAAAGGCATAAACACGCTTTCATGTAGAACACCATTATGATCAACATATTGATACACACTGTTTTCTATCAGCATAAAACTCGTGCCAAGCAATAAAAAGCAAACACTTAATGTGGCTGTTTTGTTTGTAAAAAAGCGCATAATCTATCCGTAAATATTTTATTAAATTGTCGGGATAGCAGTTTGAATGAGCGAATATTAATCTACAGTGACTGAGTAACATTAATTTTTTAAATAAAAGTCACGCTCATTAAACTAAGCTTTTAGACATATAATAAAATCTGTCGTCTTCTTTATCTATATTGAAACCTGAACGTGTGTAAAGCTTGTGCGCAGGACTTATTTTAAAAACGCGAAGCCTAAGTTGCATAGCACCTTGGAGCACAGCTAAACGAGCCCCCTCATTAATTACTGCTGCACCAATACCCATATTTTGAAACGCAGCATCTACCTGTAGGTCACGTATGTAACAACCCTCATCATCAAAAGCCAAGCGCATTGCACCCACTACATCGCCATTTAACAAAACATCCCAATTTTCAAGGTCTGAAATTTGCTCACATATTTTAAGTTGCTGCCAATCAACGCCATAATGCTCATAATATCCACGCATATTGGTATAGGTTAACTGTGCAGAAGCCATTAAATCGGCTGTGGGCTGATAACACATATTCATTATTGCCATTCCTTTGTTTAGCGACCTTTACAAAACTTGTTGTGTTTGCTGGTTTTTAAAATATTTATTTACTAATAATGACTGCAACAAGCTAGTACTACTGGATGTAGCCCAGTACAAACCAATTGCAGAAGGAAAGTTAACGAGAGTAACCACACAAATAATTGCAGGAACTAGGAACAATAAGGTGCTGGTTTGCTCTGCGCTACCTGGCATCATCATCATAGATAAATATGTAATAGCCCCCACTAATAACGAAAGCGCAATATCAGGCTTCGCAATACTGGCAATCCAAGCAAACTTACTATTAAATACAATTTGTTGCAGAGCCTGAAAAGTTCCAAGGCCAAATACACCTTGGCTTGCCATATTAATCACACTTTTTTTATCGATAAACTTAATATTGTGCTTTTTATACAGCGCCATAGTTAATTTTGCGATTTCACTGGGCTGGTCTTTATGGTTGCTTTTTATGCTATCTAGCTCAGGTTTTAGTGCGGCAATTGCTTTTTTATTTCTAACCATATTAGCCATAGCTACAAGGTTAATCGGCATTAAAACTAATCGCCCAATAACGGTAAACAAAATAATAGCAGCCGCTTGGCTTACGCCCACTTCTTGAGTAAAAAAGGTGATTGATTGCACAATAAAATCAGTAAATAAATTCCAAATTTCCATTTTAGTTTTCCTTTTAATATTATTTATTAAAAGTAACCACTATGACATATTATGTCAATAATTTATTTTAAACTAAAAGAGATTTGCTATGTTCGAGAGTTCACTTAAACGGGGAAAAGAGCAAATTCGAATCTAAAACTTTATTAGGCATTGTGTTTTTTAATCCACCAGTTTGTAAATACTAAAACTAAAAAAAGCCTAAAAAGAAAAAATGCACTGCAACAAGAAAATAGTATGTCTGCGGACTTTGTTGGACAAAATAGTCAGTATTTCCTTTCCAAGAAATATACCCCTCCGAAAAAGCATAATATAATTTGCTAGCTAAAATTATGCTGAGCAAAGATGTGATGACTTTTACGAAAACGAGCCTAGAAAAAAAGTCACGGTCTTTGAGAACTTGTCGTTCTTGAGGCTTGTTGGCCGCAACCTCAATCTGTTGGCAAATTTTAAAATACCGAAGTGGGTAAGCTTGCTGATCAATTGAGCTGCGCGCCTCCAATAACTCTTGGAGGCTATAGTTTTGGTAATCTGGCTCCATTAAGTATCCTGCGTAGATGCCTATAGATAATGACTCCCACACGGTGTTAGCTTAATTCAATGCTAGAGCCATAATTAGTTTGTCAATTAACTAAACGACAAACGTTAATATGAATAAACATTCACATAAAGAATTCAATGACGCCCATCCTAACTGCCAGCTATAAACTTAATCATAATTAAATTCCTAAATACATTCTTACTTCTGTATATGTAAGAAATCCAATTATCTTATAAGTTTGTTTTATTGAGCATACACTTAAGTAATAACAGCAGATATTACTATTAATGCCCCACTAAACATCAACCAAAAAAAAGCAAAAACAAACCACTTTTGAATATGTTTAGGTATACTCTGCCTTTTTTCAAACATTCCGTAACGCTTAGCATGAAAGGACCAAATAAAAACCGTAGCGTATTGTAGAATTCCGCTAGCGGATAAAAAGATGTTAAGGCTATAAAACTTAACACCATCATCAAGAGTTTCTTCGAGTAATGGTAACCACTTAGTTTTTAAGTAAATAACCAAACCAATCCAAATAAAAACACCTATACAACCACCGAAAAAAAAGTATGCTGAAATGACTTGAATGGAAGATGGATCAATTAATTGCATTACTTTATACCATTCGCTTCATATAAAACTTCCCCTTTTGACTCACCATACTTGTTATGTGAATTATTTTCCGTATCTGCGAATTACAGATACTTTACCATTTTCTAACTCTAAAACATCGAGTACCACTTTACTGTAACTAAACTCAGAGCCATCGGAGCGTAAGCCTTTAGCAGAGAAAGTATGTTTAAGTGCAATAGAATTATAACCGACAATATACTCAAGAATTTTAGCTTCATACTCTGTATGAACACCTAAATAACGTGACATACCTTCACGCATTAGTTTTTTACCATTAGCCTCTCTGGAATCATCTGGAGCATTCGGGAAATGCTGATTGCCCACATCTTCAGTTAATAATGATAGATAACTCTCTAAATCTTCTTTGGATGCTCCAGGCCTTTGAGTATTAGTCATTGCTTGATGATATTGATTAACGAATTGCTCGTAATCAAATTGCTCTTCATTTGCAAACGCATCGGATGAAATTAAAATGATTAAAATAGCTAGAATTGAAATATATTTCTTCATTGGTACTCCTTACCGTGAGATTCACATAACGCCTCGTTAAGAGGCAAATAATATGTTGGCTAAAATAAGCGACGCAGGAGCAAAAGCCAACTGTTTTTTGTGATCTTCACCCGATAAAGTGGACACCGTCCACGTTTCAATTAACTGCCAATTCAAACTCGGCAGGTGATTTATATCCTAAACTCGAATGCAATCTCTGTCTATTGTAAAAATAATTTAGGTAAACCTTTAATTTTGATAATAGTTTACCGCTGCTCTCAAATTTATTTCCTCGAATTAAATCTGCTTTAAGCGAATGAAAGAACGACTCGACTTCTGCGTTGTCAGTACAGCACCCAGGCCTATTCATACTGGCTTTGATGTTTTTGCTAGCCAAATACTTTTGTACAACGTGAGCACGGTATTCTGCGCCTCGGTCAGTGTGAAATAATACACTCTCTGTTGGCTGTCGTTTCTTTATCGCAAGCCTTAGCGCCTTTAACGTAAGGTCTGTTGTTTTGTTTTTACCAAACGCCCAGCCGATTACTCGACGTGAATATAACTCGATAACCACAGCAAGGTAATGCCAACGAGCGCCGACTTTTAAATACGTAATATCGCCAGACCATTGCTGATTGATCCCCGTGGCCTTTTCACTATCTTTGCGTTTGTTTTCTATCTCTTTATAAAAGAACTTCACCTTCGCCGGTTTGCTGTAAGCCTTAAGGGCTCTGGCTCTTAAACCGTTTTCTCGCATTAAGCGGGCAACACGTTTTTGGCTTGTGTTTATACCTTCTTTTTTTAGCGCATGAAATACGCGTGGGCTACCATAGGTTTGATGATTTACATTGAAAACGTGCTTTATCTTCAACAACATATTAGCATCTGACAGCGCTCTAGCTGACACTGTTCTGTCACGCCAAGCATAAAACCCACTACGCGAAACATTAAGCCAAGAACACAAGTATTTTACACCTAAGGCTTGTCCGAATTTTTGGATGAATCCAAATCGTTCTGATGTACTTCCGCCAGATACCGTTGCCACTTTTTTAGCAGGTCATTCTCCTGCTTAAGACGCTCATTTTCTTTCTTAAGCTTTTGAATGTTATCCAGCTCTTTTTTTGTTGGGAATTTACTCATTGTTTCATTGTTGCTTTGATAGCGCGGTACGTTTTTAAACTTACCTTCTCGATACTCTTTTCGCCAACGACTCAGCATTAACGGATGAATATTTAGCGCCTCGGCAACGTCCTTTGACATGACATCGTCTCGTAAGCTTAGTTCGACTGCTTTGATTTTAAAATTAACTGGGTAAAACCATGTCTTTCTAGGTTGGGTATATCTAGGCATTTTAGCCTCCTCAAAGTAATGAGGAGGTGTCCACTAAAACGGGTGAGGAGCATAGTCCCGCTTGATTGGCTTGTTATGTGAAAATTACAGCATGGCTTGCGCTATTAACTCAGCTTTTTCAGGATTTTCTAAATATGCCCCAGAAGCAGAATCTTGAATAAGAAAAAGCATCTTGTTTACAAGTTCAGTTAAAGCCTCTTTTTCGATTTCAGTTAATGAAGCCAAATCTTCAACTTTAATAGTATTAATGATTGGATTAACTTGATCAGATGCAATTTGACCGCTTGAGAGTATATTTTTTATTGTATTAAAATTCATATTTGCCTCGAAATATTGATTAGTAGCCGCTTGATTCACATAACGCCTTACTAAGCGGCGCGAAATTGTTGGCTAAAATTGCGAGGAACGAGCGCTAGCCAACTGTTTAGCGTCCGTTTGAGTAACTTGTTATGTGATTTTTTTAGATAAATCATTAAGGTATGCTAGAAATTCACCGCTAGTGTTTCTTACGTGTACATGATCAATAAATTGTTGGCGCTGTTTATCATTTGGCAACTTTGCTGCCAATACATGTGATAAGTAGAATAATGAAATACCATTGTAAGATGAACCACCACTAGCATCAGCGTCACTAGCTCGAATCAAAATATTCTCTTGGTTCTCTTTTAATAAACTTAAAAATTCAGCAATATTTTCGATATTAAAAAACTCAGCGAACCTCACATCATAAGAAGTTGTTTCATAAGTGGCTTCTTTTACATGGGAAATATTGGCTAGCTTAATAAGTTGTTGATCAAGAGATTTAATATACTCGTTATTGTTTACCAGTTCAGTAATGCTAACTTTATCAATTTCAATTAATTCAGGTGAATTATGTATCTCTTTTTCCACTTCACTTTCATAATTAGAGAGCCTATTTCTTATATTCTCAAACTCAATATCTGCTAGTTCTAGCAAGCCAGCCAATCTAGAAAACTGTCTTCTCGCACTTTTGGGAACTTCAATTTTAGATTTATAGCCAATATCATGCTCAATTTCAGCCCATGTATGTTGCAATATTGACCTAATTTGAATTTCAAATTGAAATTCGCTAAACCTACTATATTCTTTCAGCTCTTTACGTTGTTGATTCAGAGACACAACATAGTGAAGTGACAAATACCCAAATCGGTCAGGGTCTAAAGCAGCTCTTTTATCAATACTATTATCTGCATCTATCTCAAATTCGTTTTCAATTAACTCTGCGATTCTATCTACTTCATCTGAATATAGTGAAATAACTCTCAAGCCAATAATATCTGTGATTTCAGAAATATGACTATATTTAGATTTTTTACTAATTTTTTTAGATAGGCTATCTCTATCTTTTACTCTAGAAGTAATTGAGTGCGGTTCTATCTCGGCAGAATGTATGAGCATTGTAATTAGAGCTTTCATAGATGAAGCGAATTCATCTGCATTAGCTTGAAGGCTATCAAATTGCTTTAAAATGTCATTTTTATGCATCTAAATCAGGATTCCATTGTAATCACATAACGCCCCATTAAGGGGAAATTTATAGTTGGCTAAAATTACGAGCGAAGCGAGAAAAGCCAACTGTAAATTTTCCCGCTTTAATGGCTTGTTATACGAATTATCTCGCGACCTGTTCAAAGAGCCACAACAGCTCATATTTTGCCAATGACTTTAAAATAATTATTAGGTAAATATTAAGCCAAAATAATAAGGGAATCACAATTGCACTAGATGCGATAGCTACACCCGAACCGAAACGAGTCGAAACTTTAGGGTATAAAGTTCTGAAGCCAAACACTAGAAGAGCTAAAACCCCAATAAAAATAGATGCTGACATTGAATAAGCCACTATCGTAGCAAATTGGTTATCGGTTGTGAGACCGTCCAAAGCCAGTAAACTAATTGCGGTTACTGATGCGACTGACCCCGCAATATGCAATGCTTCAATAGGTTTGATTTTATCCATACTCTCGATTCGTATAACAGCTTATTCAAAGGAGCTAAACCCGCAAGTTGTAGACATAAAATCCTTTGATTTTTTAATACTTTAAGTTTAACTCTGTATCTAAATGTAAATCAAGGGATTTATATTTGTTGTTTTTTTGTTGTTGTAAAATACAAGAAATAATCCCGCGAGTTGTTGAAAAAAACTAAATACAACCACTGTTTGTATATACAGTACCAGCTAGAGCAGATTATGGCTTCTATATTTTTAGAATCAATCCGTGACTTTATGATAACGCGTCGTTATGCCAAGCGTACTATAGACACTTATCAATATTGGATAAAATTTTATATTTTATACCATGGTAAAAAACATCCGGCGCAATTGGCAGAGTCGGAGGTTGAGCAATTCTTATCTTATTTAAGTAATCAGCGTAATGTTGCAATGAAAACTCAGGCAACGGCTTTAAATGCTTTGGTATTTTTATACCGTCATATTATTAGTCGACCGTTATCACTTGAAATGAATTTTAATAAATCACTCGTGCCACCTAAATTACCTGTAGTACTGACCCGTGAAGAAATGCAGCGCTTATTATTGGCAATGGATCCTAAGTATAAACTTATCGCTCAGATACTTTACGGTAGTGGTCTACGTTTAATGGAAGCTGTAAGGCTACGGGTAAAAGATGTCGATTATGGCTATGTCTCATTAATGATTTGGCAGGGCAAAGGCAATAAAAACCGCAGAGTAACATTAGCACTCGAACTACTGCCGTTGTTGCGCAGCCAAAGTCACTTGGTAAATGACTACTGGCATCGAGATAAACAAGCAACAGACTATGCCGGTGTCTGGCTTGCGAATGCATTAGCTAGAAAATACCCAGCGGCTCCTTATGAAATGAGCTGGCAATATTTGTTTCCTTCTGCCCAGTTAAGCATGGACCCAGAAAGTAAAAAGCTGCGTCGCCACCATATTGATGAAACAACAGTTCGTAAAGCAATTAAACAGGCAGCAAAGCTGGCAAAAATTCAAAAAAATGTTACCTGCCATACACCACGGCACTCGTTCGCTACCCACTTACTTGAATCTGGTGCAGATATACGCACTGTGCAAGAACAACTCGGCCATAGCGATGTTCGCACCACGCAAATATATACGCATGTTTTACAACAAGGCGCGAACGGGGTAATTAGCCCACTAAGTAAAATATTATAAAGTATTAATTTAAAAGACTTTTATCTAATCTAATAAGCTTTAAATTGCGCTATAACTTGGGGGCAATGCAATAAAAGCACTTTTACCAAAAGGGGCTAACGTATGTTAGCCCCTTTTGTGTGTTTTATTTACAGTGTGTTATTCAGTAACAACAAACCATAGCCAGCGAGTTGCTCGCCATTGAGGTCGTGTTGCCAGTTAGGTGTTAACCCATCGCGTTTAATACTACTGATGGTTTGTGGGTTAGCGGTTAAGTTAAGCACAAACATACTTTTACTGCCGTTTAACTCGCGGGTTATTTCGACAAGGCCATTGTTATGCTGTGTTAATTCATAACTGCCTTTAATACCCAGCTCTGGGCGCTGTTTTTTTAGTGCGATTAAGTGCTGATATAAACGCCACAGTGAATCAGATTGGGCTTGTTGCGTTTTTACATTGCGATCAGCAGCATTAATTTGCTGTGCTAAATATTCAGGCCACCACTGGGTGTAGTTATCACCAAACAGTTCAGCCTGCTCAACCCAACTTGTTTTAGCTTGAGTAAAGCCAGCTTGATTGCTGTTATTCCACTGCATTGGCGCGCGTTTATACACATCATGACCTGTGCCACCTTGTGTTAGGCCAATTTCTTCACCGTAATAAATATACGGCGTGCCAGGAGAGCTAAATAACATGGCGGCGGCAAGTTTTGCCTTATCGTCGTGCTCTGCAAGTTGATAAGCCACACGTTCTTGGTCGTGATTAGTTAAAAACGGTGCAAAAAAATCAAGCGGTGCAGTTGAATCAATACGCTGTTGTAAATTTTGTTTGAGCACATTGGCATCAACTTTACTGACTTGTTGATTAGATTGCATGGTGCCAAATTGCGCTTCACCACTGGCATCGGGTTTTAATAAGCCCAATATTTTATAGCCTACTTCAAAATCAAAGCCTTGATCGAGGCCTTTACCTTCGCCAAAGTATTTTGCCGCAACGGGAATGTCAGCCCATGCTTCACCTACTAAGTACGCCTCTGGATCAACGCTTTTTACGTATTGGTTAAAATGCTGCCAATATGCAATGGTTTCGTCGGTATCGGCTTGCGCATCTGCGCCACCTTCCATTGCAAAACGAACTGCGTCTAATCTAAACCCTGCAACGCCTTTATCAAGCCAAAACTTAGCCATTTTTTCCATTTCGGCAACAACATCAGGGTGGCGTAAATTCAAGTCTGGTTGGCTCGCTCCAAACGCACCATAGTAATACTGCTGACGTGTTTCATTCCAATGCCATACAGCATCTGGTTGGTCGTTATTACTCCATGCGTGGCCCCAGCCACTTCCGGCTTTTGGCATATCGTCGCGCCAAATAAAGTAATCTGCATAAGGGGCTTGTTGTTTTGCTGAACGCTGAAACCATTCATGGTTACTTGATATATGGTTTATAACTAAATCAAGTATGACTTTCATGCCTTTGTCGTCAGCAGCTTTTATAAAGGCTTCAAACTCGGCCATGCTGCCGTAGTCGTTTTCTACTTGGTAAAATTCAGTAAAATCATAGCCATGATACGACGGTGCTTCAAACATTGGGGTTAACCACAGCGCATTTACGCCGAGCTCTTCTAGATACGGGAGCTTTTGGGTCATACCATCAAAATCGCCATGGCCATCAGCATCGCTGTCGTAAAAACTGCGGGGCCAAATTTGGTAAAAAATGGCGCTTTCCCACCATGAGTTTGCTTGTTGTTCAGTATTTAGTGGCGATGTTTCGGTGTTATTCGTGTAGTTATCTAATGATGGTGCGCTTTGGCAGCCTGTTAGCATGATTGCTAACGCTAATGCGCTCAAGGTAAATGTTTTCATTTCAGCCTCGTTATTATTGTAATAAATAACATAGCCGTATTTTACTGCGGCTATGTTAGTTAGTTTGCGGTTATTTTAGTGCTTTAGTTACCACCGGGTAATGATCCCATACCTGCTTGTCACTTAGTGAGCGCACTAGCTTAACGTATTCCGCATGTGTCCACGCCAATGGTGTGGCCGAGTTTGTACCCTCGCCTAACGTGTAACCGGCTTTATTAATGCCTACACCATCCCATACTTGTTCAGGTAACATCATGCCTTGGTTGGCAAATTGCTCTAAGCCTTTTACATAACTATTTTTAATAGCCTGCTGTTTTGTTGCATCTAAACTATTATTGGCATTTGCTGCGGCAATTTCGTAATGACCTCGTTCACCGGTAAAAAATGGCCAAACTCGCCCACGTTGCCCTGGGCTATTTTTTCCACCTTGCGCATAGTTAGCGCCTGTTACTTCGTCTTCACCGTATCCGTCATTACCATAGCGGCGGTAGCCTGCGAATGTGCCGCTGCCGTCAGTAAACTTAAAGCTGTATTTAACTTGTAGGTTATCGGTTAGGGTTTCGTCATCATATTCTGGCAGTGTTTTTACTATGCTAGGCGCTAGCGCATCACGTACGCCATAGCGAACGAGTTCTAAAAATCCACCATCGAGTATTTGCTTTTTATTAAAGCCTTCACGGCCATTATTAGCGTTAATTTTAGTATTTGAATTGGCGTCTTTATCTTGACCAATACGAATAAAATATTCACCATCTGAGGCACTCGACTGTAAATTACCAGTCGTTGTAAACATTAATTTTTCAATATCATTGTTATAACGCTTTGCTGTATTTAGGTAACGTGTTGCATTGGCATCATCTCCAGCTAGTTTAGCGATATCGGCTGCAGTAATTAAACCAGCAACAACCGCGGCGGTGGTTGATGGCGAATACCCTTCTTGCTCTTCCCAACGTTCTTGCTGAGTGGCTGGCGGCGTTATTTGTGTGTCGTTCCACAGAATGTTTGCACGACCACCCTCAACTAAAAAGTCTGCCGCGGGCTTTAACATACGGCTATACCAATCGCTGAGCTCTGCATCACTTAATACACCTGCCTGATGGAGTTTCCAAGCAAGCATGAGTGGCATTGCAGTTTGGTCTAGCTGTACGCCTACCCATTCTAGTTCACCATCAACATGTGTTTTTTGTAAAAACCACCCTGTATCGCCTTTATTGCCAGGGGTTTTGCTGTTTACTTGAACTTTTTCAAGGTATTCGAATGCGGTTTTAGCGGTCGCATTATCGCCCATGGCCATAAACGCCATGGCAACTTGATAAAAGTCGCGCACCCATACCGCTTTATAACCAGTAGAACCTGTTTTAGCCGATACGGTTTCGCCCCATGGGTTAGATAATGAGGCAATAAGTGCGCCTGCATGAGTTTTATCTTCTTGCGCTTTAAGAACCATAGCACTGGTGTAAAGTAACTTGCCGTTATCTGCGGTTTGTTCGCTCATGTTATTTAGCGGTGCAAGGCTTTGCAGGTAGTCTTGCCAGCCAAGCGCTTCACCTTTACCGTTGTAATTATCAAGCACCGCTTGGTAACCTTTGGCTAACGTAGCTTGGCCTTGTTTAAAGCTGGTTTGTTCGCTATTACCAAAGCTTAGGGTTAAATCGAACTGGCTGTTTTCACCAATTTCACCCAGCTCTGCTAGTAGGCTAACATTACCCGATTGTTCACCGGTATTTTTATAAACCTGAGTAAGCTGCTGAGTTGTTTTCAGCTGATTTAAACCATCGCTCACACCTGTAAAACCAACACTTGTTTGTTTAAATGGCTGCGCACCTTGCAATGAAAGGTAGCTGTTGTCTTGCCATGCCAGTAGCCCTTGTTCTGTAGTTTTAGCAAAATCATCAAGGCCGTTATTATCAACATACGGGTTAACGGTTACGTATGCCTTAACACCTTCAAGCTCGGTATTAAAAATACTGCGTACAAATAAGCTTTGCCCATCAGGATCGGTAAATATGTGTTTTTCGAGGCTAAAGCGGCCTTGCTTATCTTTGCTTACTACTTTGTAAGCTAATGATAACGGGCGGCCTTTATCGTCTTTGTATAAGTAGTCAATGGTAACGTCTAAATCGTCAGCTTCTGTGACTGTAAAATCTTTTCCTGCTACAACAAATTGCATGTCTTTAATTTGCGCTTGGTGAATAAGCCCAAACATTGTTTCGGTGATCATACCTTTAGCAATTGAAAACCATACTTTTGAAACCGCCCCTGTAGGGGCCTCATCACTGTAATGGCCATTTTGATATTGCTCAAAAGATGTGCCAATACCGGTTTTACCTGCATAAGCCCAAAATGGCTCTGCCCCAGGGGCTCCCGGTGCCGACACCTGCATTACAGCGCTGTTTGATGGCTCTTGCTGCGCGCCACAAGCTGTTAAACCAAGCATTAATAAACTGGTGGTAATTGTATTTAATTTTTTCATTTTAAAGCCTTAATTAATTTCAGTTTACTCGTTACTTTACTGAGTGTGCTTAACACGCAATACCGCAACCGCTGCAAGTACAAACGACACAGCGCCCAGTACTAATGCGTAAATAGGTTGGTTTTCAAAAAAGTGGCGTAATATTAATCCCAGTACGCTGGCGGCTAATAATTGTGGGATCACAATGAAAAAGTTGAAAATGCCCATGTAAACGCCCATTTTATGGCTCGGTACTGAAGTACTTAACATTGCATAAGGCAGTGATAAAATGGACGCCCACGCAAAGCCTACGCCTATCATTGGCCAAATAAGTAAACTTGGATCTTTTATAAACATAAAGCTCGCTAGGCCCAACGCACCTATAATAAGGTTAAGTGCATGTGCTACTTTTAATCCCACGCGTTTAACGATGATCGGGATACATAAAGCAGCAATCGCGGCAAAGCCGTTGTAAGCGGCGAATAATATACCCACCCAATCCGCACCGTTGTTGTACGCTAACGAGCTGGTGTCGGTACTACCGTAATGAAAGCTAGTAACCGCTGAGGTGCTGTAAATCCACATAGCAAATAACGCAAACCAACTAAAAAATTGTACCCATGCCAATTGCTTCATCGCCTCAGGCATAGTGAATACATCATTCACTACATTATAAAAACCGCCGCTAGTGTGCTGTTTAGCTTTTAATGCCGCTGCAATAAATTGAATAACACCAAAACTAACTAACCCAGCAGCCAGCAAGTAAAGTTCTTTTTCCAGATCCAGCCCTAATACCGTGGCTAAAACAAGCAAACCTAAGCCGCTAAAAATAACGCCGCCTTTGGTAAAATTAACGCTATTAGTAATATTGGTTTGTGTTGTTTGTGATTCTTGTTGATTAAATTGTGCAAGCTGCTCAGGTGAGTACTCTTTTGTGGTGACAATAGTCCAGCCAACTGCAATAAATAAAATAACCCCACCAAAGTAAAACGAATACTTTACAGAATCAGGAATTTGACCAATCGGTGCAGTATTAGCAATATCAAACCAGTTGGTCATCATCCAAGGCAGTGCTGATGCAACCACCGCTCCCACACCTATAAAAAAGCTTTGCATGGCATAGCCTGTGGCGCGCTGCTTGTTTGGCAAGTTGTCGCCTACTAAAGCACGAAACGGTTCCATGGTAACGTTAATTGAGGCATCCATAATCCACAGCATACCCGCAGCAATCCAAAGCGTGGGAGAATTTGGCATAATAAAAAGCGATAACGTGGTTAATATAGCGCCGTATAAAAAGAAAGGACGACGGCGGCCTAATTTGCCCCAAGTTTTATCACTCCAATAACCAATAATTGGTTGCACAATTAAGCCCGTGAGCGGCGCTGCAACCCATAAAATAGGAATATCGTCGACATTAGCGCCAAGTGTTTGAAATATACGGCTTACGTTACCGTTTTGCAGTGCAAAGCCAAATTGAATGCCTAAAAAGCCAAAGCACATATTCCATATTTGCCAAAAGCTTAAGGTTGGTTTGTTGTTATAATTCATGATCAGCCTTATTTGTTAAAACGGCACTGCTGAGTGCATCAAGGGTCAGCGTAAAGGTTGTACTTTGTTTATCATCGCTCACCAAAATACTGCTATGCGACTCTAGTAGGTCGTATAGCGTGGAGTTTGGTTTGAGAATGGTTGCTTGATTCGGCGTGAGCGTAATAGTGACTGTTTGCGCTTGCTGGCTAAAGTTGCTCAGCACCCATAATGATTGCTGCCCTAGGGTGCGTACAAAACCCACCACTCTATCACTGCCTGTTACCATCAAGGGTGCCATATCACCGGCAACAACAGCAGGTAAACCATTAAGTGCCATAATTGCGATATAGTATTGACGTAACTGTGCCTGCTCGGGAGTTAAATTTGCGCCATCAAACTTGCCATTATTCATCCATGCTTGGTGCGCTGGTACGCCAATGTAATCAAAAATACTAGTGCGTGTAGGCGAACCAAAGCCTGCGTTTTCAGATCCATCTTCACCTACGTCTTGACCAAAATAAAGCAAGGTTGGCGAACGACTAATTAAGTTAGAAACCACCATAGCCGGTTTACCCCATGCAGCGTTGCCAGCAAAGTCAGGACTTGCGATACGTTGTTCGTCATGGTTTTCTAAAAAGTGCAGCATGTGCTGTTCAATGTCTGCCACTTCAGCTTGTGCTTTAAATAACGTGTTAGCGGGTTGCTTACCTTGCATAATCCCTTTTAGGGTGTCGTAAAAACCGACTTTGTCATACAAGTAATCCATTTTACCTTGGTGAATATAGGTGCGGTACATCAACGGGTTATATACTTCGGCGAGTAAAAACGCATCGGGTTTATGTGTTTTTATTGATGAATTTAAAAAGCTCCAAAATTCAACGGGTACCATTTCAGCCATATCATAGCGAAAGCCATCAACTCCTTTATCTAGCCAAAAAAGGGCAATATTTCTAAATTTATACCAACTATTTGGCAGTTCTTTATCTTGCCAAAATTCATAATGTGCACGGTAATCTTGGTTTTCAAGCGACTTAGGTAAAGTTGGAAAGTCTAGGCTGCCATCGGGTTTAACACCGTAGTTAACTTTTACCGTTTCGTACCAGTCGTTTATATCAGGCTTTGGAGCACGTGCACCATTGCCAGTCCATTTTGCTGGGATTTCACTAAATTGACCATCGGCTAAAGGGTGTTTGTTGCCACCTAACACTTGGTAGCTGTCGCTTGTTGGTACTTTAAATGATTCACCCGGTACATAGTAAAAATTATTATTTTTAGCATACGCCTTGCTAGTATCATCGTCTTCACCAAAGTCTTTCACGCCGTTAGGCTTAGCGATTGAGTGATAATCTCGAGCCACATGATTAGGTACAATATCAATAATTACTTTCATGTCGTGCTCGTGAGTACGCTCAATTAGCGCGCTGAATTCTTCGAGTCTATTGGTAACATTAATAGCCAAATCAGGGTTTACATCGTAATAATCTTTTATTGCGTAAGGCGAACCTGCACGCCCTTTTACCACATCAGGATCATCTTGTTTTATACCGTACTCAGTGTAATCACCCACCAAGGCATGATGCAAAACGCCGGTGTACCACACATGCGTAGTACCTAGCTCTTTAATGCCTTTTAATGCCGCGTCGTTAAAATCAGCAAACTTACCAACTCCATTTTGCTCTTTGGTTCCCCATGGCACATTAGCGGTTTGGGTGTTACCAAATAAACGAGTAAATACTTGATATACCACAGGCTTAACTGGGTCTGTTTGCTTAACTAACAAATCTGTTTTTGTTTCTTTGTCATCACTGCAACCGTGCACCAGCAATGCGCTGCATATAAGCAACGGCGTGTAAAATCTTTTTTTCATTGTGTGTGTCATTTTTATTTCAGTGTTGTTATAGGTTTATACTAAAGCTAAGTAAGGCTTGGTTACAGTTGCTGCATACGTATTCACAGCCATATTCAGTGACAATTAACCCGCAACTAAAGCACCACGTCACGCCACTTAGTTTGTTTTTAACTTAGCTAAAAACTCTTTATGAGTAGGTAATTTATCTACCGTTGAATTTATTAGGGTTTTTAACGTTGCGAATAAATCCGTTAGTTGTTCACTGCTTAATGAATCAACAATACTGTTATAGTCATCTGGTATTAGGCCTTGACCTATAAATACTTGCTGCCAAGCTACTTCTGCAAATAACTGGTCGTTTTCGCGCACTACTTTGCCCGTTTGTTTAAATAAATCCATTTTATGCGCTAACGATTGAGGAATTTCCATTTGCTTACATTGACGCCAAAATGGGGTGTCTTCTCGCTCAGTTAATTTATAGTGCAAAATAATGAAGTCACGAATATGCTCGATTTCACTGGTGCTTTGCTTATTAAATTCAGTTACTAACGCATCACTAACCCCATTATGAGGAAACAACTTAATTAAACGTGTGACCGCACTTTGTATTAAGTGAATACTAGTAGACTCTAAGGGCTCTAAAAATCCACTAGAGAGCCCTACTGCGACTACATTTTTATGCCACTGCTTTAAACGTCGACCTGTTTTAAATTTAATTAAACGCGGGCTTGTTGTTGGCTCACCCGGTAAGTTATTTAATAAAAGTGCGGTTGCTGACTCATCCGATAAATAGCGGCTGCAATACACTAAGCCATTACCTGTTCGGTTTTGTAGCGGAATTTGCCACTGCCAGCCTGCGTCATGTGCTATTGATCGCGTATATGGCTTTAATTCGTTGCTGCCTGTTGATTGCACTGCAACAGCACTATCGCAAGGTAAATAATGCGACCAATCAACAAACCCCGTATTGAGAGTTTGCTCAATTAAAAGTGCGCGCTGGCCAGTGCAATCTATAAATAAATCCCCTTGGATTTGGCTATTATCGTCAAGTGTTAAGTTGGAGATATTACCTGTCTCAGGGCATTGATTAACGCGTTCTATTTTTGCATCAATGTGTTTAACGCCGCGTGATAATGCAAGATTTTTTAAATATTCAGCATATAAAGTGGCGTCAAAATGAAAAGCATAACTAAGTCCTGGTAATTGAGTATTAGGAATAGTATTTAGTAGCGTAAATTTGTGCTGTTTAGCGGCTTGATAGTTAAGAGAAAAATCCCATAAAGAATCCTCGCTGCCATTAATGTGTCCTTTTACCCAAAAATTATAAAAGTCACAAAAGGGAAAATCTTTACCAAACGAGCCAAATGCATGCATGTAGCTATGCCCTGGTGTTTTCCAATTTTCGAACTCTATACCTAGTTTGATAGACGCATTAGTAGCATTTATAAAATCTTGCTCATTAATACCGAGCGCATTATTAAGCCCAATAATAGGAGGAATAGTGGCCTCTCCCACACCTATAGTAACAATACTACTTGATTCAATAAGGGTAATATTAATTACTTTACCTAACACTTTATTAAGTAGTGCTGCGGTTATCCAACCAGCTGTTCCACCGCCTGCAATGACTACGTGTTTTATTGGTTTCATATTATTGCTCACGTTGTTAAATCAGAATTTAAAAAGTTTGATAAAACTTAGGTAAAGTAGCTATAAAAAAACCCTTGTAAAACTAATTACAAGGGCTTCTTAATACAAAACTTATTATAGCTTGTAGCTTACACCGAGTAAGTAAGTACGGCCATAGTCTTGGTAATCACGCACTTGCAGCGCATTATCGCCTTGCAATGATGTAAACGCTTCTTCGGTAATGTTTTGAATTTGGAACGTCATTGATAAGTTCTCAAAACCAGCAATACCAGAATCAGCAAAGTCATAGCCTACTTGCGCATCCCAAATAGTCTCGCCAAGTATATCAACTTGTTGTGTTGCAAAACCTGAACCGTAGATATCACCTTTAAAGTCACTACGTTTACGCATACTGGTACGTGCTTGGAAACCATTGCGTTCGAAGTATACAGTTAGGCTATCAATTTTATCTGACAAACCTGGTAGTTCGTAATCGTTTCCGTTTTGATCTTGCAAGTCTTGCTCAACGCTAGTGTGGCTCGCAATTAAACCAAAACCTTCTAACGACTCATGTAATACACTGAACGGGAATGATAATGAAAGCTCATAGCCCCATAAACTTCCGTCGCCACCATTCACTTTACTTGAACGAGTAGCTGTATTTCTGTCTGCTGGAGGCAACTCGCCGGTTGCAGGGTCTTCTTTACCTGTTACATCAACATCGTAACGCTCATCAAAAATCCATTGGTCAATGTCTTTATAAAATAACGCTGCTGAAAAGTAACCTTCTGCATCAAAGTAGTTTTCGTATGTTAAATCAAAGCCTGTTGCTTCTTTTGGTTCAAGCTCTGCATTACCACCAGAAATAGACCAGTAGTTACCATTTTCGTCTGGCTTTTCGCTGTTGTAACTTGTTTCAATCGATGCATGCATTTCATCAAGGCGAGCACGAGAAATTGTTTTAGCCGCACCAAAACGAATTGTTTGCTCTTGGTCAATTGCAAAAGATAAGTTTAAGCTTGGTAATACATTTGAATAGTCGTGGCTAATATCAGTAGGTGATGCAACAACTAAACCATTAATATTTGATGCCTCAAAGCCTTGTGATGACTGCTCAGTGCGTACATAACGTATACCTACATTACCTGTTACCGGTATGCCACCAATTTCAGCGTTAATGTCTGCTTGAATAAATGCAGCGGTAACTTCTTCTTGAACTGTCCACGAACGGGTTAAGTGTTTTTGATCCGTTAAGCTTTCTTGCAGTAGATCGTAATAACCATCATTAACTAGGCCGTTAGTGTCATAAGCAATCATGTCACCCATGCCAATAAAGTCTAAACTTGCCGAACCTAAACGGTATTGCTCTGGTACTGATACCATGCCTGGATTATCTAAAGAGAAATCTTTTAAAGTCATGAAATAGCCTTCAGACTGTTTTACTTTCTCACGGTCGCGGTAAGATAAACCAAAATTAATACGGCTAAAGTATTCGTTTTCAAGTACTTTACTGGCCGCTAACTTAAGCGTTGAAAGCTCATCGCTAATCTCTGGGGCATTAATAAAGCCATCTTGTGCGGTATTTTGATAAGCCGTGTCATTTAAGCCGTACTTGTTATTTAACGCAGCACTGCCACCCCAAGATAACGGGCCACCTAACTGAATTAAGTCGTAGTCGCTGTAATCAAGCTCATGAGTAAACTGTGCACCCGTATTTCCACCATCAAATGCATACCCTATGTTATCAGCAATACCGTTTGCATCGCCACGGCCGGTACCTGAATAACTTTCAATACTCCAAATAGTACGATCTACTTTTGAGCGGCTTGCATCAAACTCAACTGACCAATCATCGTTAATATCGTATTTTGCATTAAAACCAAATTGTGTGAGCTCTGCTTTTCGCTCTTCGTAGTCATTTCGTACAACAACGCGTTGCCCTTCAGTGACTGCACTGGTAATAAAGCCAGACTGTTCATCTACAGTAACACTATTTGGGTCGATGCTACCTTGACCCCAGGCGAATGGTACTTCAATTCCACGTAAGATTTTTTCGTCGTTGAAATCTACATATAATGCATCAAACGTCATGTTTAAACGGTCATTTGGTGCAGCTTCTACAACAAGCATCGCTGAATCACGTTCAAGTGTTGATGAGCGTACGAAAGGTTTAGCGCCGCCTAAAATAGGATTATATGGCCCCACAGTAGTGTCATCTTTAAGTTTATTTTCTGAGATACTGTAATCAGGGTAGCCCCATGAATTCCAACGTTTTTCTTGGTTTGGAGAACTCATTGTGTTGTAGGCAAATGCTACACCTATGGTGTCATCAGCAAATTGGTCAATGTATGAAACTGTGCCACGAAAACCTTTGTCATCGCCATCCGGGTTTAATTTATCAAAGCTAGTTTGCTCATATTGACCATTAAACATGATCACTTGCTCACCTTTACTTAAAGGTTTTACCGTTTGCATGTCGATTACACCGGCAATACCTTCAGCTTCAATACTGGCACTTGGTGTTTTATAAACGGTTACGCCGCTCATTATTTCTGATGGGTAAAGGTCAAACTCAACACCACGGTTGTCACCAATAGATACCTGCTCACGGCCATTAAATGTTGTTGCGCTTTCGTTTTCGCTAAAACCACGAACACTTACACGGCTAGCACGACCATCAAGACGCTGGGCTGTTAAACCTGGTAAACGTGCGATTGACTCTGCAATAGATGAGTCTGGAAGTTTACCAATGTCTTCTGCAGAAATTGACTCAACAACCTGTGTTGAAAAACGCTTAGTATTAATTGATTCAACAACACTACCGCGAAAACCTTTTACTTCGATGATTTCTACATCATCATTTTTTATTGTTTCTTCTTGTGCCGCGGTGGTGGCAAAGCTTGATAGTCCGGCAGCAGTTAATGCTAGCGTTAATATACTTGGTTTGAACATAGCCATAATGTTTTCCCGTTACCCATAATGTGATACCCGCTTACTTGTTTAAGTGATAGTTAAACATGCGAGCTTATTTTGTTGTCAGGATGAATATTAACGCTCGTATTATTTTATTAACAACTTTATGCATACGTATTCAAAATAGCATTACACAGCCAAAGTTAACATTAAATTTACAACCAAACATGTAAGTAACTGTTTTGCAATGGATTATTTTGGTGCAATTATACTTTATGAGCTTGACGTTAACCTGTATTTATTTTTTTATGAAATAAGCCATTCATAAAACGACAATAAAGTGAAACAAAGTGATTTTATTTTTTAATTTATTATTAAACACACTATCTATTCAAATTAAATTGGTAAGACCAATACTAAAAAACACCAACTCAGTGCACACCTTTGTTTTTACGCACCTACATGGCGCAAACAATAAATTAACAACTCAATATTAGAATTGGTAAAGTAAAATAAGAATAATCCACGACCCAAAACGCTTGCCTTAATGATTTGTACATCTTGTTTTAATGCCTTGAAATAGGTGCATACGTATGCAGGATTTTTACAGCATGACAGGCTTCAAGTATGCTTTTTCAAATAAACGAGGATTATTACCTCTAAAAAAGAACAACACAAAGACAGTGTGAAAACGGAGAAAAGCATGGCCCAAAAGCAATGGTATAAAGGTGCGGTTATTTATCAGGTTTATCCGCGTAGCTTTCAAGATAGCAACAACGATGGCATTGGTGATTTAAAAGGAATAATAAATCGTATTGATTACATTAAAAGCTTAGGGGTAGATGCTATTTGGATCTCACCTTTCTTTAAATCGCCTATGAAAGATTTTGGTTATGATATTAGTGACTACCGTGATATTGACCCGCTTTTTGGTAATTTAGCTGATTTTGATGAGTTAATTGCACAAGCACATCAACGCGACATTAAAATTATTATTGACCAAGTGCTAAGCCACACCTCAGATCAACATCAATGGTTTATTGATAGCCGTGAAGACTTATCTAACGATAAAGCCGACTGGTATGTATGGGCCGATGCTAAAGAAGATGGCACAGCACCTAATAATTGGTTGTCTATTTTTGGTGGTGGTGCATGGCAATGGGAGCCGCGTCGTGGACAATACTACTTGCATAACTTTTTTACTGAACAGCCTGATCTTAACTTTCATAACCCCGATGTTCGCCAAGCCGTTCTAGATAATGTTGAATTCTGGCTTAAAAAAGGCGTGGATGGCTTTAGGTTAGACGCAATTAACTTTTGCTACCATGACGCTTTGCTTCGTGATAACCCAGCTAAACCAAAAGAAAAACGTCAAGGCCGTGGCTTTAGCGAAGATAATCCGTATGCATTTCAGTACCATTACTACAATAATACCCAGCCTGAAAACATAGAGTTTATGCGTGATATTCGTACTTTACTCAACAAGTACCCTGGTACCGTATCACTGGGTGAAATTTCATCTGAAGATTCATTAGCCACAATGGCAGAATACACCCAAGGTGGCGATAAACTGCACATGGGTTACAGCTTTGAGCTATTAACGGATGATTACTCGAGCGAGTATATAAGAAACACCGTTACTACACTTGAGCAACGCATGACTGAAGGCTGGCCTTGCTGGGCATTTAGCAACCATGACGTAGAACGTGTTGCTAGCCGTTGGAGTGAAACGGGAGAGGTACACCCAGCGCAATGTAAAATGTTGACCGCCCTACTCGCTTCACTTCGTGGCAGCGTGTGTATGTATCAAGGTGAAGAACTCGGACTCGGTGAAGCCAGCGTTGCGTTTGAAGATTTACAAGACCCGTACGGCATAACTTTTTGGCCAAACTTTAAAGGTCGTGATGGGTGTCGTACCCCAATGCCTTGGGAGAACCTAGATAACTCACAAAGCAATGCACACAATGCAGGATTTAGTGAAGTAAAACCGTGGTTACCTGTTGATCAACAACACAGGCTACAAGCAGTTGCTGAGCAAGAGAATGATGCAAACTCAATATTAAACGCGTACCGTGAATTTATGGCCTGGCGTAAAAACCAGCCAGTATTACTTGAAGGTGATATTGAGTTTATACAAACCGCCGAGCCAATTTTGGCGTTTTACCGCACATTAAACGAAGAAAAGATGTTGTGTGTATTCAATTTAAGCGGGGCAAAAGCAGAGTTTGTTATTGATGTTAGTGTTGAAAAAGAACATAACACGCTTTCTCATTACAACGCGCAGCTTAATAATAAAACACTGACCGTTGAGCCATTTGGTAGTTATTACGCCAACTGCAATTAGTATTTACATTATTACAAATAAAAAAACCCGAGCATTACTCGGGTTTTTTATAGCAAATTTTTAGTGGTTAATTGTTTTACTATTTAAATAATCAGTAAGTGCAAATAGTACACCTGATACCACAAACGTAACGTGTATCAGCACTTTCCAAAGTAATTCATTATTAGAATGAGACGTAGAACTTATAAATACCTTTAACAGCTCAACGGCTGAAATGGCCACTATTGCACTGATCAGCTTCATTTTTAAACCAGAAAACCCGACCTTACCCATCCATACTGGGCGGTCTTCATGATTTTCGATATTAAGCTTAGAGACAAAGTTTTCGTAACCGCTAAAAATAATAATCAACAGCAGACCTGCTAACAATGCAGTATCAACTAACGTTAAAATACCAACCAACAGCTCTTGATTACTAGCAGTAAACGTCGCTATCCCCATCATATATAGTTGTTTAAAAAACTTTATAAGTAGTAGAACCACAGCAAATAATAAGCCTACAAAAAATGGGGCGAGTAACCAGCGTCCTTTAAATATCAACGACTCAAGGCCGTGTTCAACTTTATGAACAGGGTGTATTTTTTTATTTGTATTATTTGTGTGTGGCTCTGACATAGGGGCACCTAAAAATTAAAACGCGACATTAGCTCAATTCTAGCTGTAACACAATCACTTAAACTAAAAGATAGGTACACAATATGCTTATCCTGACGATAAAAATTTTTCGTTTTCCTTTATGTGAATTGTGATTAAAAATCAGTTTACCAACAGAGATGTTCTGGCTTGGTTACACTTGTTTTATGTAGGCATTATTTGAATGCATAATTCGATTGTTACTCCATTTTTAGGAATAAAAAAATGAATAAAGCATTACTCGCGTTAATCGTTGCACCATTTTTCGCTTTATCAGCTGCAAATGCAGTTGCAAGCGATACTACAGACGCTTCAGCCGAAACGATTCAAGAATTCACAGAAATGTGTATTAGCTGGGCTAAAGAAGACGACGTAAGCGATGAAGCAATTTATAACTATGTTTTAAAGTGTGTGAATGATGAACTAACATCTGAAGGCTATAACAAAGTCACTGCTGTTAAGATTTAATGAATAATTGAGCAGTTCAAACCTAAATTGGTTACATTTTAACTCTGTAAAATAAAAAATCAGGTTAAAAATGCCATTGCGATAGGTTTGATAATGCAAAAAAACCGGAACTGTCACAGGCTGTGCGTTCCGGTTTTTATTATTAAAGCGATGAATAATTAATTATTCATCATCTTTTTTTGGTTTGGCTTTAGCTTTACTTTTAGCTGGTGTTTTTTTAGCTGCAGCTTTCTTTTTAGGCGCAGCTTTTTTCTTAGCCTCTTCTACCCATTTACCAGCCTCGTAATGAGCCGTCCAACCAGTGGCTTTACCATCAACTTCAGTCATTACATATTGAACTTTGTTTTTACGACTGTAACGCACAACAGCAAGGTTGCCATCAGGATCTTTGGCTGGTGCATCAGCTAAGTAGTAAAACTTAGGCGAAATACGATCTCTAAAGCGTTGTAACTCTTCTACTTTAGGTGCACGTGTTTCTCGTGATTTAGGGAACGTATTGGCTGCTAAGAAAATACCGGCCGCGCCATCACGTAATACAAAATAGGCTTCAGACTTTTCACATTCTAATTCAGGAATATGAACTGGATCTTCTTTTGGTGGCGCAGCTTCGCCATTTTTTAACAACTTGCGTGTGTTTTTACATTCATCGTTGTTACAACCAAAATACTTACCAAATCGACCTGATTTTAACTCCATATCAGCGCCACATTTATCACACTCGATAATAGGTCCGTCGTAGCCTTTAATTTTAAAGGTACCCTCTTCAACAACATGCCCCTGACATGCTGGGTTATTACCACACACATGCAATTTACGGGTTTCGTCGATAAGGTATGAATCCATCGCTGTTTCACAAATAGGACAGCGCTTCATTTGCATTAATGTTTCTGTTTCAACGTCTTCAACATCAGCTGCAACCGCTTCATCACCCGACACTAAATTCATAGTGGTAGTACAGCGCTCTTTAGGTGGCAGGTTATAACCTGTACAGCCTAAGAATACGCCCGTTGAAGCAGTACGAATGCCCATTTTTCTGCCACAGGTTGGACAGTCAATATCGGTTTCTACCATTTGATTAAGACGCATGCCGCCTTCATCTGGTTCGCCTTTAGCAATGTTTAACTGGGTTGAGAAATCAGCATAAAACTTATCGAGAACTTGCGTCCAAACACGCTCGCCTTCGGCGATATCATCTAAACGACCTTCCATTTTAGCGGTAAAGTCAAAGTTCATTAAATCTGTAAAGTTTTCAACTAGGCGATCGGTAACAATTTCACCCATTTTTTCAGCAAAAAAGCGACGATTTTCTACTCGTACATAACCACGGTCTTGTATTGTCGAAATAATAGACGCGTAAGTTGAAGGACGGCCAATGCCACGTTTTTCAAGTTCTTTAACTAAGCTCGCTTCACTAAAACGTGCTGGCGGCTTGGTAAAATGCTGCTTAGGATCAAGCTCAACTAAGGTGAGAACTTCACCTTGCTTAACAGCAGGAAGTGATTGATCTTCTTCGTTCTTTTTACGCACTGCTGGCTGTACTTTTGTCCAACCATCAAAGCGAAGCACACGGCCTTTTGCCTTTAATGTGAAATCATTGGCGGCAACGGTTAATGTGGTTAAGTCGTATTCAGCAGGCACCATTTGACAGGCCACGAACTGACGCCAGATAAGCTCATAAAGCTTTTTAGCATCGGCATCAACACCTTCAACATGCCCTGAAAGTACCGATACGCTAGAAGGACGAATCGCTTCGTGCGCCTCTTGTGCATTGCCTTTTGAGCTATAGTTAATTGGATCAGCAGGTAAATATTTTGCACCAAACTCATTGGTCACATACTCACGACACATCTCAACCGCATCTTTTGATAGATTAGTTGAATCGGTACGCATATAGGTAATGTAACCACCTTCATATAGGCGCTGCGCAAGCATCATGGTCTTTTTAACGCCATAACCGAGTCGAGTACTGGCGGCTTGTTGCATGGTTGAAGTAATAAATGGCGCACTTGGGCGACTCTTACTTGGTTTTTCTTCAACGCTTACAACTTTATATTCGGCATTCTCAAGGCTTTTAACTGCTGCTGTAGCTTGTGCCTCATTTACAGGCTTAAATGGCTTGTCTGCTTGTTTAGTGACTTCTAAACGTAAGTCTGACTCGCTATTTTTAACGTCTGCATGAATATCCCAGAACTCTTCAGGAATAAACGCTTTAATTTCACGTTCGCGTTCTACCAATAAACGCACTGCAACAGATTGAACTCGTCCTGCAGATAAACCTCGTGCAACTTTGGCCCACAATAATGGCGAGACCATAAAACCAACAACGCGGTCTAGGAAACGACGAGTCTGCTGTGCAAAAACCATATCGGTGTTCAATTCACCCGGAGTTTCAAACGCTTGTTGTATTGCATTTTTAGTGATTTCGTTAAACACGACGCGTTTATACTTTTCAGGTTCGCCACCAATGATTTCTTGAAGATGCCAAGCAATTGCTTCCCCTTCTCTATCCAAATCCGTTGCGAGATAGATTTGATCAGCATTTTGGGCAAGCTTTTGTAATTCTTGAACAACCTTTTCTTTACCCGGTAATACTTCGTAATGTGGCTCCCACCCTTTTTCAGGATCAATGCCCATACGCGCGACTAAGTTAGAATAGTCACGTTGCTGTTTATACGCTGCTTTCTCATCAGGTGGCATTTTACGAACCTCAGCAGGTGTCTTGCTTGCTGGTACTTTGTTTTTGCCTGATCCTGATGTAGGTAAATCTCGTACGTGCCCAATACTGGACTTAACGATAAAATCATTACCTAAGTATTTATTAATTGTTTTAGCCTTAGCAGGTGACTCTACAATTACTAGCGATTTGCCCATAGTTGCCTATTTCTAACCTAGTTTTTTAAATGTGTTTAGCCGACTCATGCGGCGCGAATATTTATAGGTATATCTACAAACACTAGTTCTTACAAGCTTTTAATACAAACTTTTCAGTATTTACTGAATAAACAAACAATTTCTGTTGTTAATTTAAACAAACCAGCGTTTTTTGAATAATTGATGTGGAATATATAGAATAGAAACAAAAATGCCAACCTTATTGGTTGGCATTTTTTATGCTTTACATATTTTAAACCTTAGGTTCGTCTAAAATCGACATCACGGTATATTGTGTTTTCACACCACCAGGCGTTTCAAACTCAATGTATAAAAACCCAGAATCAACATCATTTGGCTCAGCCTCTTTAGTAATATTAACTGAGACAGAGATAGGCGTTTTTTGTGCTGTATTAACCACGGTGTAATCTGTTAACCCTCTTAATACACCATTGTCGGCAGTAACGCTCACTGTAGTACCCGCAGGCAGTGGATTATTATGAATGTCACTGAAGAAAATAGTCACTGAAATCGCGCTGTAAGGTGTTGAATTGCTAATATCAATAAGGTTTATGTCGCACATACCTGCCATATCAGAAGCTTCTAAGCGAATACCATCGCTTAAACTACAGTTATTTAAAGCCGTTACAGCTCTAATGTAAGGTGTACTACCTGACATAACTAACTCTGAACGAGCGCGCACATTAACTGTTTCACGGGTACATGCATTTGCAGCTAGGGCTTCATCACTACATAGTAAGCCATTGTATATACCATCACCACTGTCATACTGGCCATTATCTTGTGCACCTGAGCGTTCCACATACCACTCATCTTCACCACCATTAGAATCCACAGGATTTGTTGGGGCTGGTAAATTCCCATCAAACACCCCATTTTCATTAAAATCTATAAAGGCTTCAGGTAAATCTTGTAAAGTTGAGTCAAACTCGTTTTGATTAAATTCACCGTTGGCAGATACATCATTAAATGACTCTTCACCCACAGAATAAGCAAGTAAGCTAACACGCCCACCAAGTGGATAATCAATTGGCGCGTTATTAGGCGCATCAGTTAGCGCAATTGGATCGCCATTGCTATCTAAATAATTAATTAAGTTACCATTTGCGTCTAGTTGTGACTCTCTGATACCTAAAGTACAAGGTGCAGATTGTCCAAAATAACGGTCGCATTTATCTGCAACAGAATTATTGTAAATGCTGTAATGGTATGGAATTGGGTTTTGACTACGCCACTGCGCTTTACACACACCGTCTATGGTGCGACAAAGTAATAAAGGTGTAAATTGTTCATCATCAATAGTGCCAACTGCACCACCTTCACTGGCAATATAAATTGCCGTGTTATCTGGTACAAAATTATTAAAATGATCGGCTGCAAATACGGTTAAGTCTGTAGTCACCCCAGCTTCGTTTAATGACTCGGTATTAAAGGTTTGCACTGCAAGCGTGAAACTATCCTGATCTGGAACACCAGTCGTAATAGTAATGTCATTAGAGACAATAGAGATCACACTATTTTGTGAGGTATCGCTACTGTCAATCTGATGTGAGGCAATCACAGATAAAATACCAGCAGCTTTTCCTGAGCGAACGTTTACAGTCACTAAACCTTCATTGTTAGTAAATTGAAATGCGCTATCTAATAAAGCACCACCGGGGTTTTGTGAAAGTGCAAAATCAATTTGCTTTTGACCCACTGGATTTCCATTTACATCTAAGAGCTTAAAGGTGAGCTCTGAATTTTCAGTCAAGGTTTGACCGCCCGCTCCTTTAATAGCTAATACTTGATTAGTCCCCCCCATAAACGCAATTGAACCTGTTTGAGCCGCAGCTACATTGATGTTTATGGTTTTTGTTGCAACATTACCACCTGTAACTACGGTCGCGGTAATCGTATCTATACCATTACAGCCATCAGCTTTGTATGTTGCACTTGCCGTACCACCGATACTCGTTACCACATTATCGATAGTGGCTCTGGGGGTAGATTCTTCTGCGCAAGCAGAAGTAAATTGCACTTCCAGCGGGGTAGTAAATACATTATTACTACCGTCTACAATCTGAGCCGTAATAATCGTGGTAGAGCCGGCAGATAGTACATCACCAGTAGCAATACCTGCGCTTAGATTTACATTTACTTGAACAGCGTTAATTTCAAATAAAGCACTCGCAACTCCGCCCTGTGCGGTTAATTCAACTTGGCCAACACCTGAGCTACTGCCAGGCAATAAATTCAAAATAGCCACACCAAACGCATCAGTTTTAGCCGTTAAGCTTTCAGGTAATAAAATGCCTAGCGTGGTTGTCGCTTGAACTAACACATTGCTGGCTGGCGTATTACTACCAGGTTTTGTGATTTTTGCATAAACAATCGCTTGCTGACCCAGTAAATTACTATTTTGCGAACAATCTGATGGATCAAGTTCAAAAGAATCTCTATCTATATTTAACCAACTATCAGGACAGTTTTGTAAGATTTTAATGTCAATATTTGCAGCATCGTCGTTAGATTGCGGCTCGTCACCGGCGGTATAAAAACCGAGCTTGCTTGTTGAGCCTTCGTAGCTTGCAACAATGGTTCCTGCTCCTTCAACACTGCCTGCACTGAGCTCTATAGTTGCAACACCACTTGTATTTGTTAATGCGCTTGCTGTAGCAGGTATGAAAGAACCAAGTGTTGTAGTAAAACTAACTTCTTGACGAACAACGGGTTGTCCATCACTGTCAGTTACAGTCGCAACGACCTCAAGCGGATTGTTAGCGGTAACGATACGATCTTCAAAATTAAGTTCAACTTGGGTATCTAGTACGGCATTGTCGCCTCCAGTATCCCCACCAACGGTTCCTGTCTTCTCAAGTGAGCCACCACCGCCACAAGCGATGAGTAATGAGCTGAGCAATATAATGCTAAGCAAACGGGTTAAAGGCATATGTTTCTCCAATGCGCTATTACTAAGTTAAACTTATTTACTTAATGTTAACCTATAACTTAGTCTAAAATCTCAGTTTTTTACTTCTTTTTGCGATAAAAATTTTTAAAAAAGTTGACGTTTTTTCTGTAAAAAAAATTACATGCTGTTAGTCTATGCCAAATTTATAAAAAATAGATTGGAAATATGTCTAAAATCCGTTCGATGAGTTTAACTACTCGCATCATGATTGGTATGGTTCTTGGTGTTGCAGTAGGCTTTATATTTCAGGCTATATTAGCTGGTGAAGACGATTACCTAATCCCTCTTGGGTTATTCTCTTTGCCAATTAAAGCCTTTTTTGTTGATGGCCTTTTCCATGTAGGTGGACAAATATTTATAGCTAGCTTAAAAATGCTAGTTGTTCCCCTCGTCTTTGTGTCGCTTGTGTGCGGTACTTGTAGTTTAAGCGATCCTAAAAAATTAGGTCGTTTAGGTGGAAAATCGATTAGTCTATATTTGGTTACCACAGCGATCGCAATCACAGTAGCAATTTCACTGGCGTTACTATTTAACCCAGGTGAAGGGATTGGGCTACCTTCGCAAGCAAGCTACGACGCAAAAGAAGCGCCTACTTTAGCTCGCGTTATTATTGATATGTTCCCAACCAATCCATTTGAAGCAATGGCCAAAGGAAATATGCTACAAGTTATTGTGTTTGCTTTATTATTTGGTATTGCAATGGCACTTAGCGGTAAAGCAGGCAAACGTGTAGCAACAGTATTTGAAGACTTGAACACCGTTATCTTAAAACTAGTTACTTTATTAATGAATATTGCTCCTTACGGCGTATTTTTCTTAATGGCTAAGTTATTTACTACCATCGAACTTAACTTAATTGTGAGCTTAGCTAAGTACTTTGGCGTGGTTGTTTTAGCCCTGTTATTACATGCATTCGTAAACTACACTCTTCTGCTAAAAATACTTACAGGCCTAAACCCGCTTACTTTCTTAGCTAAAATGAAACACACCTGTTTATTTGCTTTTAGTACCTCAAGTTCCAGCGCAACTATGCCTATCACCCTTGAGACTGCAACGAAGAAGCTAGGGGCTAATAACTCTGTCGCTTCATTTACTATACCTTTAGGCGCAACCATTAATATGGATGGCACTGCAATTATGCAAGGTGTGGCTACGGTATTTATTGCTCAAGTATTTAGTGTTGATTTAACTATTTCTGATTACTTAATGGTAATACTAACAGCAACGCTTGCCTCGGTTGGCACAGCGGGTGTTCCTGGCGTTGGTTTAATTATGCTGGCCATGGTACTTAACCAAGTAGGCTTACCTGTTGAAGGAATCGCAATTATAATAGGTGTTGATAGACTACTTGATATGACCCGAACCGCAGTAAATGTAACAGGCGACTGTATGGTAACCTGTGTTGTGGCTAAAAGTGAGGGTGAACTAGATGAAAGTATTTTCAACGACCCTAATGCAGCTAAAGATTTAGAAGACTATCACAAGTCAATTGACTAACAGCTTCTATCTTAAGTTATAAAAAAAAGCCTTGCTACTTCATTAAGTAACAAGGCTTTTTTATTATGTATAAGCTATGAAATTATTAAGGGTTTAACATCTTAAATTTTGACATTAAACTCACTCCTGCCTTATTCACACCATGGCTGAGCCCTATTGCAAGCTTATCACTTAGCCCTTTTTTAATTTTATATTGCACCTTGTATATTTGATGCTGATGTTGCTGCTCTAGTAAGGCATCATCACTGGTTTTAATGGTATCAACTAAGCCTTTTTCAATCGCTTGGGTTGCAAACCAATGTTCACCCGTTGCCACTAAGTCCATATTCAAACTGGGGCGCTGTGTGCTCACAAAGGTTTTAAATAACACATGGGTTTGCTCTATCTCTTCGCGAAATTTTTCACGGGCTTTATCGGTATTTTCACCAAAAAGTGTTAGCGTACGTTTAAATTCGCCCGCCGTAATTTGTTCAAAATCAACATCATTTTTCTTCAAGATTTTATTAAAGTTTGGAATTTGTGCAATCACACCAATAGAGCCAACAATTGCAAACGGCGCGGCAATAATATGATCTGCTACACAGGCCATCATGTAGCCACCACTAGCAGCAACTTTGTCTATTGATACGGTTAACTCAATACCAGCTGACTTAAAACGTTGTAGTTGTGATGCAGCTAACCCGTAGCCATGTACCACGCCACCACCACTTTCAAGACGAACTAGCACTTTATCTTTTTTAGGGTCCGCGATTGAAATAATCGCAGTCACTTCTTCGCGCAAACTTTCTACTTCATGCGCATCCATACTACCATTAAAATCAATAACGTAGAGTCGTGATTTAGGCTCATCTTTTTCAGCTTTTTTTTGCTCTAGTTTTTGTTGCTTTTGATAGGCTTTTAACTCTTTTTTACCTAGCGTATTATTTAAAAAACTTTCTTTTATATTGGTAAGTTGCTCCGATAAATCATCAATTTCAATCTCACCTTTTTTTGCTTTTGGCTTAACAGCCGAGCTTACAATTAAGGTTAAAATGACAGCGATAGCTATAACAAAGGTAATGGTTTTAGCAAAAAACAAACCGTACTCGTATAAAAATTCCAACTGTGTTCTCCGTTTATAAATTTCAGTCAATTTAGCATGCTTTAAAGCAAAAAAAAGCCACTTAACAGTGGCTTTTTAGACTTAATTGAGTGGTTGGCTACTAATTGGTCACAATATCAGTATCTGATACAGATAATAAACGTCCACGTGATACTAGGTAAGTTGCAATTTGCAATTGCATTTCTGCATTTGCTGCTGCGCTACCCGCTACTGTAGTCGACTGTCTTTCATCTTGCGCCGGTGTTAACACAGAGCCATGATGACCTGTGTTAAATTTAACTAAATAGCTAGAGCCCATCTCTGTTGGCGCTTGAGATGTACTCACAGTTTCTAACCCCATAAAGTTAGCTAGAGGAACAGTACCTGCAATTGGATTGCTGGCAGTCATCGGCGGAATAACTTGGTCTGGCTTGTTATTCTCTGTGCCATCACCTACCACAACATTCATGTAAACAGGTGTTTCTAGTGCTTTAACTGTTGCAGCATAGTTAGTAGGATCGCCACTATCTAATGCTGTTTGTGCTGCAAATACAAACTGCGTCATTACGCCCTTTATATTAGCTAGTTTATCAGTTTCACCCGCCATAGTTAGCGATGCTGCAAACTCATTAAAGCCACAGCTCAAGAAGTCCTGCATGTCTGGTAACAAAGCACCACAGTTTGATAAAGCATCAGCGTTTAAGAATGCATTAAACTCATCAGCTTCAGCAGTTCCTGCTTGAGAAAGCACAGAACCTTGAATAAATGGTCCAAATGCTGCTGATTCTAACAAGAAGCTAGCAATACCACCGCCGCCGCTTGCTAATGCTACAGCGTTAACCTTAAATAATGGATCTACTTGTTCGGCTAATGGGCTATTCGTTTGTGCAATAAATGCAGGTGCTACAATTGAGCCTAGTGAATGGCCAATGTAAGATACATCAGTAGAATTTAGTGAACTGTCACCACTGAAATTTAAGCCTAAACGTAGACCAAGTAAGTCAGCACTTGACTGGCGTAAACTATCTCTGGCGACCAGTAAAGAGCTCAAGTTCATGTAGCTAAGTACAGAGCCAGTTGTTGCGTTAAAATCATCGTTACCGTCTACATCAACATCTACACCACGCTCACCATGACGAGGATGATCAATTGCAACTGTGGCAAAACCCTGTAATGAAAGCTGCGCTGTTAGTGTCAACATGCTTTCTTTTTGCGTGGTAATACCATGTTGCATAATAACTACAGGCCAACCACCTGCTGGCATAGCAGTAAATGGCTCTAAACCTAAACCTGAACGGTATGCATTAACAACCGGTAAAATTGGCTTGGTAATTTGTACTGGCACATTCGCCATGCTTTGCATTTTAGGAAGTGAGTTATATTTAGTTAAGTGTTTAGTACTATCAAGCCCTAAATCACGAAGCTGTCCATCACTCAAAGCAGCACACATTGCATCGTTAGTGCTAATGGGATCGGTTGGGAACGCTTCACCAGCTTGCGCTTTGTAACCTAAAATAGCAACGGCACTGTCACACATACCTTGCCAGTAAGTATCATTTAGATCACTGATCTCTTTACCCGTAGGTGTACCTAAATACATAGGTAGCTGGATGCTGCCTTTTTGATATTGTGCAACTTGGAATATATCGGGCACGGTAACACCCTGCAATGCAAAAGCTTGTTGTACGTTAGCCATTGGCTGAGTTGGAATTTGCAACGCAGGCGTTGGAATTGTTGGCTCTGTTAGGCTTGCTGCTAAAACCTTTTTAATCGTGCCAAGCACTGGTCCTGCTGATTGCATTGTCATGGCAGCAGAAAAAATAATATCGTCTTTGGTAATATCACCAGAGCTAACCACTACGTTTTCGTAGCTATTAACAGCCCCTTGCAGCGCAAGTTGTGATGGCGTTACTAAAGGCGCTTCTTGTTTAACAGTGGCATAAGTTGAAGATGGTTCAATCGAGCGACCTTCTGAATCTTTCAGTCCAGTCGTTAACACATTAATGTATGAACTTCCGGCTTTAAAAGGCTTAAGTGGAACAATAGCTACTGCGTCACCAGAAGCTTGGGTTACAAAATCCACGCCAAAGGTCAATTCGCCTACTAATTTACATGCTGCACCGGCTGGTGCTTGCGAACATTCGGCATCAGTTAGGCTTGCACCCATGATAACTTCAAAAATACGTACAGAGCCTGGTGAAGCTGCAGACGTTTCATCAAGGCTAATGCCCGGTGGAAAGGTTAGATCAATTTTGAATGGCACTTGAGTAGACCAGCCATCAAGTGCTCCTATTGCTAGTTGCGGATCTGCATAGGCAGTTCTAGGGATAGAAACATTTTCGCTATTTAACTCCCCTGGAATATTTATAGTACCATCGAGGGTGCCACTCATTAATAAATCATTAGGAACCGAAATAACACCATTTGCAGGGTCAAATTTTACCGTCGCTTTAGGAATAACTGTAACTGAATTTTTTTTAACATCTTCTAACGTTTCTCCGCCGCCACAGCCTGCTAATGCAGCTGCAACTGAGAGCGAGAGTAGCATTTTTTTCATAGTGTTCTCCGCACAAATCTTATTTTTATAGTGTGTTTATAGTCAGTGTAATTAAGTTAATTTAATGTAGCTAGTATATTAATGAGACATTAGACCAGTTAAATCTAACTTAAAGTTTCTGGTTTCGCCACCTAAATTTGCAATAAATTCGATTACTTGTCGATTTGCTATGTTAAAATCAATAAAAATTTAAACATTGGTACTTTTATGCATACCTATCAAGCAACTGAAAACGCACTTAAAGACAAAATAATTTTGATCACAGGCGCAGGTGATGGGATTGGCCGTGTCGCAGCTATTACCTATGCAAAACATGGTGCAACCGTTATTTTATTAGGAAAAACAACTAATAAATTAGAATGTGTGTATGACGAAATCATTAATGCTGGCTACCCGCAGCCCGCTATTGTGCCTATGGACATAAAAGGTGCAACTAAACAAAACTATCGTGATTTAGCTGCAACTATCGAGAGCCAATTTGGCCGCTTAGATGGACTATTAAATAACGCAGGTATTTTAGGTACTTTAGGGCCGTTAGAACATTTTTGTTCATCAACATTTGAAAATGTGATGAAAGTAAACGTCACCGCACAAGCGATGATCACTAAAGCACTATTCCCTGTAATGCGAAAGTCAAAGAATGCCTCTGTAGTATTTACTTCTTCGGGTGTGGGTCGCAAAGGAAGAGAGTTTTGGGGACCTTATGCAATTTCTAAATTTGCAGTAGAAGGTATGATGCAAACATGGGCGTGTGAAGTTGAAAAAACGCCAATCCGTGTTAACTGTATTAACCCAGGCGCAACCCGTACATCAATGCGTGCAAGCGCATTCCCGGGCGAAGATCGAGATTTACTCGCGACACCTGAAGATCTAATGCCAACTTATCTGTACTTAATGAGCGATGACTCAAAAGATATCAATGGCCAATCGTTAGACGCACAAGTTAAAAAATAATATTTAGTTTTAAACGTAAAAAAGCCGCTATAAAAAGCGGCTTTATTGTTTTTTTAGTAGCGTAATTACTTACGTTTAGTCGGTTTTACACGTTGATTGTGCTTTTTAACCGCCTTACGAATTTGATTTATTTTAGCGCGCTTATCTTTACGTTTTTCAGGGATAACCGACAGCTTAGTTTGCGTTTCTTTACCAAGTTTAACTGTTTTACGTAAGTAGTTAACTGTGTCTAAATCGTACTCAATCCAACCACCTTGTGGTACACGCTTATCAAGCTCTAATTTACCGTAGCGTATACGAATTAGGCGTGATACTTCCACATCTTGTGATTGCCATAGACGACGAACTTCGCGATTACGACCTTCATTAAGTGTTACGTTGTACCAGCGGTTAATTCCTTCACCGCCCATAGGCTTTATGCCGGTAAATTTAGCCGGACCATCTTCAAGCTCTACACCGCGAAGTAAGTTTTTCATCGTTTCGTCAGTCACTTCACCAAATACACGAGCGGAATATTCGCGCTCAACTTCGTAACTCGGGTGCATTAAGCGATTCGCTAATTCACCGTCATTGGTAAAAAGCATTAGCCCTGACGTATTCACATCTAATCGCCCTACCGCTATCCAGCGGTCACCATCAATACGGGGTAAACGATCAAATACAGTTCTACGCCCTTCAGGATCTTTACGGGTGCTTAGTTCACCTTCAGGCTTGTTATACATAATCACACGACAAATTCTGTCAGCTTTTTCTTCAATTTTAACAGTGTGACCGTCCACACGAATTAAATCGGTTTCTTCAACCCTGTCACCTAATTTCGCCACTTTACCATTTACACTCACGCGGTTAGCGTCGATGTATTTTTCCATTTCACGGCGTGAACCTACCCCTGCACGGGCTAGGACTTTTTGTAACTTTTCACCTTGTATACTCATTTGGATTGTTCTCTCACAGAAGGATCACTTAATAACTGGGTAATTTTACTTTGCTGTTGCTCTGGCAATGCGGGTAAATCATGAAGTCCCGTTATCGAAAAATAATCTAAAAATTGTTTAGTCGTTGCATAAAGTGCCGGTTTACCGGGTACTTCTTTATGCCCAACTACTTTAACCCACTCTCTTTCAAGCAGAGTTTTAATAATATTTGAGCCAGTTGCTACACCCCGTACTTGCTCAATTTCACCACGAGTAATGGGTTGCTTATAGGCAATTAGCGACAGGGTTTCGAGTAAAGCTCTCGAGTACTTAGGCGCACGTTCTTGCCATAAATTACTCAACCATGGGCTTAAACTACTGCACGCTTGAAAACGATAGCCACTTCCTACCTCAACTAAACGTATTCCACGTGTCTGATAGTGAATTTGAATGGCCTCTACAGCATCATTAATGCGCGCCATAGAAATTGCTAAGTCGTTTAAAACCGTGTCCTTAAGATGACGTTTTGATACGGGCTTGTCTGCCACGAAAATCGCCGCTTCAATGATTTCAATTAATTGTTCATCACTAATTCGCCGACCAACCATAATCACTCTAAAGTTAATAAAAACACACAGCCACCTATTATGACAGAACAACGGCAAACTAGGAAAACATATTAATAAAATAACATTTTATAGGTATAAAAAAAGCCAGTGAAAAACACTGGCTTGGTATCAAGTGTATTTAATAATATGATTTAGCTATTTTTAAATTGCTCAAGTGCATCGTCTTCTGCAACAGAATCACCATGCTTTTGGATATAGCTATTAAACTCTTTCATACTTACTCGTTTATCTTTATTGCTGTCCATGTAGCCAAAGTGATTTGAAATATCATCATCGTCAGCTTCAGTAACTGAAATAAAGCCGTTGCTGTCATTATCTAAGCTTTTGAAGTCATTTTCTATTTTATCAAACTTCGCAATATCAGCCTTAAATGCAGACTCACTTACTTCACTATCAGTTGCAACTTTACCAGCATTTAGCTGCATGTAAGCGTCATATTCAGTACGACTTATTTGATTATCTATATTTGTATCTATATTTGAAAAGTGTTGCCAAATACTATCATCGTCAGCTTCAGTTTTTGAGATAAAACCATCGCTATCGTTATCTAAGCTTGCAAAATCACTGTCGATTTTTTCTAGACCCTGATTTGAAGAACATGCAGCTAAGCTCAATGCGGCTAAAATAGTAGAAGCTATCGTTAATTTTTTCATAAGACGTATCCTTGTAAATTAATAAATTTCAATTTAAATAATACAAATACGATGCCAGAATTATAATTCAATAAAAACAATAACTTAAAAACAACACTCTTGTGAAGCGATATTCGACAATGCAATTTTTGCAAACTACTGTGGTAATTTTTGCAAAAAAAAGCTCGGTAAGAACCGAGCTGTTTATATCAAATACGGCAATTTAGATTGCAGCGTCTTGGTAACGCTTTACAAAATCAGTTACGTTTTGGCCATTACACTTTAATGTGTTTAAGTTACCAATTTGCTTACGTACTGGTTGTAAGCCTTGCTTTAATGCAGTCATACATAACTGTGTTTCTTGATGTGAATCTTTTGCAAATACTTCAACTTTAGATGAAGCAACTTGAACCGCTGATTCTTTTTTAGCTATATCTCGGATATCTTGACCATTACATAGGATACTTTTTGAATAACGCGATAAGTACATACCATGCTTTGCAGCCATTTTACGTGCAGCTGAAAAACCTTCATTGGCGCTTACTACACACAAGTTAGACTCTAATTTGTTGTCTTTGCTAAAGTATGTATTGCTTTGTGCAGAAGCAGTAACAGAAACAAAAAGAGAGGCAGCTAAAAGTAATTGAGTTTTCATCAGGGGTAGTCCTATTTGAACGAGTTAAACAAACGATTTCTGCGCATTATATAGACAACTTTTAACATATCAATTGAATATTTTATTTATTTTGTTATTTAATAATGCATTTACAATGTTTAAACATTAAGCAGTAATTGAGCAACAATTGTGCAGTTATTTTCTCATTTGGGTCATGTTATGTCGCTCTAAATGCTGATACAATTTAGCTAACAATGAAAATAAATTTGAAGGTTAACTTTATGAAAGTGATTTCTTTTAATATCAATGGCCTGCGCGCTCGTCTACACCAGTTACAAGCTATTATTGATAAACACCAGCCAGATATTATCGGTCTTCAAGAGATCAAGGTACACGATGAAGCGTTTCCGCTAGATGATGTACAAAATATGGGTTACCACGTTTATTTTCATGGGCAAAAAGCCCATTACGGTGTGGCAATGTTATGCAAAAAAGAGCCTAAATCGGTATTAAAAGGCTTCACTACTGACACCGATGAGTCGCAAAAGCGGATGATTAGCGTCACTGTAGAGCAAGAGAATGGCCGTGACTTACATGTAATGAATGGCTATTTCCCACAAGGCGATAACATTAATCACGAAACTAAGTTCCCGTATAAACGTCAATTTTATCAAGATTTAATGACCCATCTAAATAGCCATTTCACTCCTGACCAAGATGTAATTGTTATGGGTGATATTAATATCTCCCCTACCAATTTAGATATTGGTATTGGTGAAGTAAACGCAAAACGGTGGTTAAAAACGGGTAAATGTTCATTTCAACCCGTTGAACGTGAGTGGCTTGCTACCTTATTAAATTGGGGCTTTAAAGACACCTTTAGAGAACAAAACCCAGAAATTAACGACCAATATTCTTGGTTTGACTATCGTTCAAAAGGATTTGTTGATAACCGCGGCCTACGAATTGATGTGGTACTAGCAACGCATGATTTAGCAGCTCGCTGTATCGACACAGGCATAGATTATGAATTGCGCGCTATCGATAAACCATCAGATCATGCGCCTATTTGGTCAGAGTTTAGTTAATAATTATGTTGAGCGCGCAATTACAAGGGTTACTGTGGATTGTTGTCATCGTTATCGGCTTTTTAAGCGTTAACAAATCAACATACAGTAATTTATTTAATACCCCAGCAAGACAATCAGGTGTGTTTGCCTGTGCACTGGTACTCGCTTTGTTATGGCGTATAAAGGCCGGTATTTTACCCGGTCTCGATCTGCATATTTTAGGCATTACCGCAGTTACCCTAACATTAGGTTGGCGTCTTGCTATATTAAGTTGTGTACTCGCAACAGCGCTTTTAACTGCTTTTGGACAAATAACACCTGAATTAGTCGCATTAAAACTCATCATTAGTGCCTTTATACCGGTGTTATTCAGCTATTTAGTTTTTATCGTGTGTTATCACTATTTAGCACGGCATTTTTTTATCTATATATTTGTTTGTAGCTTTTTAACAGCGGGTGTCGTTGCCTGTATTAACATTATACTCGGTGGAGCTTTTTATTACGCAATAGGTGAATATAGTTGGCATCAGCTGAGCGAGAATTATATTTACCTAAGTCCTATTTTGGCCTTTCCTGAAGCTATGCTAAACGGTATGGCAATCACTGTACTGATCACCTATCGCCCACATTGGGTAAAAACTTTTTTTGATAAGGACTATTTAGGCTCATGAGTCTTCATTACCATTGCCCTATTTGTAAACAGCCACTGGCACTCAATGATAAAACATTGAGATGCGATAACAATCACAGCTTTGATTTTGCCAAAGAAGGCTACGTAAACTTACTCCCTGTGCAAAACAAAAACTCTAAACAGCCTGGCGATTCGCTGGAAATGGTGCAAGCTAGGCGCTCATTTTTAGAACAAGGTTATTATGGCTTTTTACAAACGGCTCTAGCCAATATCGTTAAGCCACTTAATGCTGAAATAGTGATTGATTTGGGGTGTGGTGAAGGGTTTTATACTCACGCTATTGCTAACAACAGCCAGGCTAGCGTATACGGTGTGGATATATCAAAGTCGGCAGTAAAATATGCGGCAAAACGTTACAAACAATGCCATTTTAGTGTTGCTTCAATTAGCCAAGCGCCTTTTGATGATCACCTTGCTGACGTTTTGGTTAGTGTATTTGCGCCTTTATTTGACAGTGAACTTGCACGTCTGGTCAAAGATAATGGTTGCTTAATTGTGGCAAGCCCAGGCCCAACTCATTTGAAAGAACTAAAAGATTATATTTATAGCAACGTAAACGAGCACACACAAATAACAGCACCTGCGGGCTTTGAAAATACATCGCAACAATTAATAACAGAGCAGGTATCGCTTACATTTAACGATGTTAAGAACTTAATTATGATGACGCCATTTGCGTGGAAATTTAGACCAGAACATTGGCAAGCACTTGAGCAAAAACAACAGCATAGCGTCACATTGTCATTTTACATTACGCAATTTACTAAAACTGCTCTTTAGTAAACGTTTTATCCATTTTATCGAACATATCTTTTAGTAATTCGGCAAGCTCCAAATAGCGGGGCTTGTTTTTCCCCATTTGCGCGTCGTAACCGTTAGCAACCATTTTTGCAAATAACTCGTTATACCATTGCTGCATAGCAGGCTCTAATTCAGTTTGCGCACGTTTACCCAACCATAAAAGCCCTTGTAATGGCAACGAGATAAAAAACAGACTACTAGCAATCGCTTGGGGCAGAAAATCTGAGCCTAAATAATTAATCTGAAAAAACAGGGTCAGCATGGCTAATATTGGCATTACTGTGATTGCAAGCTCAGTGGCTCTGATCACTTTAAATTCTGCAAATAATGGCGCGACCTCTTTACGCATTGGCCATGTTTTAGCATAAGAACGCCCTAATTGAACTTGCGATATCACACTTTTTTGCATTAATAAATCCTCATAGTCTCGGTTTGTAACATTTCAACAAACGTAATACTTATAAAAGTGTAACACAATTATAGCTGCTTTCACTTTATCGGTAAAAATGCTTAATTTCATTAGTAAAACTCACAAAAAGCATAAATTATCGAAAGAATCTCACAAAGCTCTTTTAATAAAGTCTACTACACTTTAGTCTAGGCTTATCTAAGCCACAAAGGCTTATACATCAACCAAGTGTACTGATTAATACTTAAATGGAAAATGAATCTATGCCAACACTCCCAAATAATCCGAACCATGTTTTGGTACTCAATTGTGGAAGCTCAAGTCTAAAGTTTGCAATTATTGATGCAAACACAGGAAACGACATTATATCAGGTTTAGCTGAGCGCCTAGGTGATAATGCTCCCTCAATTAAATATAAGTTTCAGGGAGAAAAAACCACTATTAAGCTTGCTGCTAACCAAGCACATGCCCAAGCAATTGATACGCTGGTTGATTTAATAAAAGATCACAATTTAGACGATCAATTAGTAGCTGTGGGCCATCGCGTAGTACATGGTGGCGAGCACTTTACTCAATCAGTTTTAATTGACGATAACGTCATTGCAGGTATTACCCAAGCAGCCACACTAGCCCCTTTACATGGTCAAGCTAATTTACTAGGTATTTCATCAGCACAAGCATCATTTAAAGATTTACCACAAATAGCCGTGTTTGATACCGCATTTCATCAAACTATGGATGAGGTTGCTTATCTATATGCCCTTCCTTATCAACTTTATAAGGACTTTGGGGTTAGACGCTATGGGTTTCATGGCACTAGCCATTTTTATGTAGCAGGTCAAACCGCTAAAATGCTGGCTTTACCTGTTGAAGAAAGTAACTTTATTAGCGCCCACTTAGGCAATGGCTGCTCGGTGTGTGCAATCAAAAACGGTAAAAGTGTCGATACCAGCATGGGCTTAACCCCGCTTGAAGGACTTGTAATGGGTACCCGTTGTGGTGACATTGACCCAGGGTTATTTAACTTTTTAACTACGCAGCTTGATTACACTGCGCAGCAAATTGATGACCTGCTAAATCAAAAGAGTGGCCTATTAGGAATAAGCGAGTTATCAAACGATTGCCGTACTATTGAAGAGGCTGCTATTGCTGGCAACTCGCAAGCCATGCTGGCACTTAATATGTTTTGCTACCGCTTAGCAAAACAAATAGCCGCCTACATGGTACCGCTGCAAAAATTAGATGCGCTTATTTTTACCGGTGGGATTGGCGAGAATTCGGATATTATTCGCGAAAAAGTACTTACACAGTTAGCCTTTTTAGGTATCAATTTAGACCCTCAAGCAAACCTTGATGCAAGGTTTGGCCAAGCTGGATTAATTAGCGCTGCAAATTCAACAAGCAAAGCGGTGGTTATGCCTACCAACGAAGAATGGGTTATTGCACTCGACGCCGCAAACATCACCAAGGAGTTATAATATGGCTCGTCGTATTATGTTGGTACCTATCTCTACAGGGGTAGGTTTAACCTCAGTATCAGTTGGTTTAGTAAGAGCGCTGGAACAAAAGACGGTTAAGGTTAATTTTTTCAAACCTATCGCCCAGCCGCGTGCAGGTGAAACAGGCCCTGAAAAATCGACCCAAATTGTCACTCAAGGCTCACCAATTAAGCCGCCAACACCGTTTGCGCTCGATTACGCAGAGCAAATGATTGGTGATGGTAAAGGTGATGATTTATTAGAAGAAATTGTTGAGCGTTTTCAAAGTAAAATAAATGATGACGAAGTGGCTATAATCGAAGGAATGGTGCCAACTCGTCGCCAACCTTATGCAGGACGCATAAACCGTGAAATTGCACAAACCTTAGGGGCCGATATCGTATTTGTGCTTACCCCTGGGAATTACAGTATTACCCAGATTGAAGATCGCCTTGAAATTGCTGCTGGAAATTACGGTGGCATAGATCACCCTCGTGTGCTGGGTTGTATTTTCAATAAAGTAAATGCCCCTCTAGATGAAGAAGGTCGTGCTCGCGCTGATTTAGTCGATACTTACAAGCCAGAAGCGCTTGATAACGAGCTTAACCGCCTGGCCTCTTTACCTATTTTTAGAAAAAATCCTTTTATGTTACTTGGTGCCATTCCGTGGGATTTTGAGCTGGTAGCGCCGCGCGTTAAAGATTTAAGTGCCTATTTAAAAGCCACTATTATTAACGAAGGTGACATGGTACATCGTCGACTAAGACGCATTACTTTTTGCGCCCGCACGGTATCAAATATTCTAAATTATTTTACCCCAGGTGCGTTATTGGTCACCCCAGGCGATCGTTCAGATATATTGGTTGCAGCCTGCTTGTCTGCCATGAATGGTACTAAACTAGGCGCTATTTTGCTCACCGGTGGCTTTGAGCCTGAGCCGCGCATCATGGCGCTGTGCGAACAAGCCATGCAAACAGGGCTGCCTATTTTAGCAACCGAAGGCGACACTTGGCGCACCTCGTTATTACTGCATAACTTTAACCTAGAAGTGCCAAGCGATGATGAACAGCGCATTGAAAAGGTAAAAGATCATAACGCAGAGTATATAGATTCTGATTGGTTAGATACCTTAGCTAAAAGTGTGGGGAAAACCCGAAAACTATCCCCTCCTGCCTTTAGGTATTTATTGACTGAAAAAGCTCGTAAAGCCGAAAAAACAATTGTATTGCCTGAAGGTAACGAACCTAGAACCATTAAAGCAGCCGCTATTTGTGGCCAGCGTGGCATTGCTAAAACAATTTTATTAGGTGATCGTGATGAAATATTGCGTATAGCCGAGCAGCAAGGCATTGAGCTTAACGAGCATGTAACTGTAATTGAGCCAAGCAGTATCATAAATGACTACGTGGCACCTATGGTGGAAATCCGTAAGAATAAAGGTCTTACCGAGGTAGTCGCCCAAGAGCAACTACAAGATCACGTGGTACTTGGCACCATGATGCTAGAGCAAGGTAAAGTCGATGGTCTGGTATCGGGTGCGGTAAACACCACTGCCAATACCATTCGCCCACCGTTACAGTTAATCAAAACCGCGCCAGGTTCATCATTAGTGTCATCTGTGTTCTTTATGCTATTACCGGATCAGGTTCTAGTTTATGGTGATTGCGCTATTAATCCCGATCCTAATGCCGAACAACTAGCCGACATTGCAATTCAATCTGCCGACTCAGCAGCAGCATTTGGTATTGAACCTCGCGTAGCCATGATAAGTTACAGTACTGGTGATTCAGGCAGTGGGGCTGATGTAGAAAAAGTGCGAGCGGCAACTAAACTGGCCCAGCAAAAGCGCCCAGATCTAATTATAGATGGACCACTACAGTATGATGCGGCAATTATGGAAAGTGTAGCGATTAAAAAGGCACCTAACAGCCCTGTTGCAGGTAAAGCAACGGTGTTTATATTCCCTGATTTAAATACTGGCAACACCACCTATAAAGCGGTACAACGAAGCGCTGATTTGATCAGTATCGGTCCGATGCTGCAAGGGATGCGTAAACCAGTTAACGACTTAAGCCGTGGCGCATTAGTTGACGACATAGTGTATACCATTGCTTTAACTGCCATTCAAGCAGCGCAAGCTGAGACACTTAATTAACCCCTTTAACTAACATGTCCTTTTTATAGCCTAGCCATTTTTTAATTACTTATTAATAGGTTAGGCTATTTATACCTTACAACCCCCAAGCTTATCCACAGAAATTGTGGACAATTATTTTTTAATTAATAAAAACTTTAACAACGGCTCAGTTTGGGCCTTTAACTTAGATTCAATACTCTATACTATAAAGCTATTATCTTGCTGCTATGGATGGGTTTTATGTCAAAACAAACACTACAATTACACAGCACTGTTTTATCAATTCATAGTTTAGCGCTTGATGCCGACATCCCTCCTGCCCTGTTAAAGCAACCATTATTTTTTATTTCAAAAACGCACGATGAACTCTCGGTCGTTTGCCCTGATGACTTTATAATTGATAGCCAAGATACAGAATCGAATTGGCAAGCATTAGAAGTAATTGGCCCATTAGGATTTTCGTTAACCGGTATTATGGCAAATATTTCAGGAGTATTAGCAAGAGCTGGCGTGTCAATTTTTTCAATTTCAACCTATGACACCGACTATATCTTAGTAAAAAAGCAAACAGTCAACAAAGCGATGGCTGCTCTTAGAGCCGATGGCTACAATGTGGTAACTTAATTAATAATGAAATCTGAAGACGTTAGCTATTTAACTAAAAATAAAATTGGCCGAAGCGCGATACAAATAACTAGCCCATTCAGTGGCAAAGTTATGCAGATGGACGCGCATCCTGAAGCTTTTTTCCGCTTTGGAACTTTGGGGCCAGGGATTATTGTCAGCTTAACCAGCCATAAAGTGTTAGCGCCATTTAATGGCACTTTATTGCAAGTTAAAAGCGGCGGGTGCGAGTTTATTTTAAAAGCTAAAAATGGCTTAAAAGTATTAATAAACTTAGCCGTACCTGATTCTCAAACTCTCACGCATACTCATATTGCTCAGCTTAATGGCAGCAAAATAACCAAAGGACAGCGCCTCGCTTACTTTGATTTGCGTGAACTCGATGCGCCTATTTTAGCTAGCCTTATCATACTCAATGGCCACGACTTAGGCACTTTTCATTATTCTCACCCGCAGGTCAATGCTGGTGTAGATACCTTATTAACTATTATCAAAAAGAAGTAGGTTTATGATCACTCTCTATGGCATTAGCAACTGCGACACTATTAAAAAAGCAAAAAAATACCTAAGCGATAATGACATCGCATTCACTTTCCATGACTATCGTAAAGATGGCGTTAATCATAATATGGTTAGCGATTTTGCAGAGCATATTGACTGGGAACAACTTGTTAATAAACGTGGCACAACCTACAGAGCGCTTTCGGATGAGCAAAAGCAAAGCTTAACTAAGCAAACTGCTATCGATATATTGGTTGAACAACCTGCAATGATCAAACGCCCTGTACTTGTTAATAACGGGCAGTACCACTTAGGCTTTAAAGCAGCCCAATACGATGAGATTTTTAAATAATGACCCATCCAGTAATTACCCTAGCCCAAGCATTAATTCAGCGAGAGTCAGTTACACCTGAAGATGCTGGGTGTCAACATATGATGAATGAACGTCTAAGCGCTATTGGCTTTGATATTGAATCGCTATTTTTTACCGATACCCTAAACACATGGGCACGTAAAGGGACCAAACCGCCCCATTTTTGTTTTGCCGGTCATACTGATGTGGTGCCCACTGGACCTGAAAAAAACTGGCAGCACCCGCCTTTTGCGGGCCTAATTGAAGACGGTTTATTACATGGCCGTGGCGCTGCCGACATGAAAGGCTCACTGGCAGCTATGGTTGTAGCCACAGAGCGTTTTGTATCTAAGCACCCTGATCATAAAGGTTCTATCTCGTTTTTAATTACCTCAGATGAGGAAGGCCCGTTTATTAACGGCACTACCCGCGTAATAGATACTTTAGAAGAGCGCGGTGAAAAAATTGATATGTGTCTTGTTGGTGAGCCTTCATCGCGCGATGTACTCGGTGATGTGGTTAAAAATGGTCGCCGTGGTTCTCTAACTGGTTTTTTAACCATTAAAGGCGTGCAAGGTCATGTAGCTTACCCACATTTAGCACAAAACCCAATTCATTTAGCCACGCCAGCTTTAACCGAATTAAGCCAAAGTGTGTGGGATATGGGTAATGACTTTTTCCCAGCCACCAGCTTTCAAATCTCTAACATTAATGGTGGCACAGGTGCTGGTAATGTGATCCCCGGTGAGCTTGAAGTACAATTTAACTTTAGGTTTAGCACCGAAGTTACTCATCAGCAGCTGCAACAAAAAGTGAACGCGATTTTACAAAAACATAATTTGAATTACGAACTAAATTGGATTGTAAATGGCCTACCGTTTTTAACCGATCACGGTCCGTTAGTTGATGCTACCGTCGCTGCGATTAAATCAGTAACTGGCTTAACCACTAATTTAGAAACAACAGGTGGGACATCAGATGGCCGCTTTATTGCTCAAACCGGCGCTAAAGTAATCGAGCTGGGGCCACGTAACGCCACAATTCATAAAGTTGATGAGTGTGTTAGCACAGATGACCTGATCGCGCTGGCAGATATTTACGAGCAAATATTAGAACAACTGTTAACTTAATGACTGCAAATAAAGAACTCATACAATGCATCACCGGACAAAGTGATGCACACCTAGTCGCCATACAAAACCATTATTTGCATGCCAATATTGTCAACGACTTTGTTGCACTGCAATCAGCGGCCGCATCCGCTGGCTTTGATTTATGTATTGCATCAAGTTTTCGAGATTTTAATCGTCAATCAGCTATTTGGAATGCTAAATTTTCAAATAAGCGCCTGGTGTTAAATAAAGCGCAACAAGCCGTTGAACTAAATTCACTGAGTGATATTGAAAAATGTACCGCCATAATGCTGTACTCTGCACTGCCAGGGGCAAGTCGCCATCATTTAGGCACTGACTTAGATATTTTTGATAAAGGCGCAGTGAGTGACGATTATGAGTTGCAACTAACCCCCGATGAATATCAGCATGGCGGGCCTTTTGCCGAACTGAGTCAATGGCTAGACACTCACCTAGCAGAATTTGGATTTTATCGGCCTTATCAGCATGATTTAGGCGGTGTTGCCCCAGAACTTTGGCATATTAGCCACATTGCGCAATCAGAGCAGCTTATGAGGCACCTGTCAGTTGAGGTATTACACAACTGCATTAAAGAGAGTGATTTATTAGGTAAAGACGCTATTTTAACCCACTTACCTGCTTTGTATGAACGCTTTGTGCTCAATGTGAGTCCACCAGCTAAGCAGTGTTATTAGTTTTTTTATTTAACGTAAAAACCAATACCGCTAGTAAAATAATACTGCTCGGGAGCATAAATTGCACAGTTAAGGTTTCTGATAAAAACACCGCTCCTGCAATAGCTGCCAAAACGGGCACGCATAACTGCACTATAGCTGCATGCGTGCTTTTTAATAATGGCATAGCCACATACCAAATACTGTAACCAACACCCGATGCTATCGCACCTGAGCCAATGGCAAGTAACACCCCTTCCATACGTACATTCTTAAGCTGGCTCATACCCACCACAATTAAAATAGGTAGCACTAATAAGCTGCGAATAAAGTTATAAGTGGTGGCCCTAAGTGGTGACACACACGCCTTGCCACGAATACTGTATATTCCCCATGCCACGCCACTTATGCTCATTAATACTGCCGCCATTACCGGTGGCGCTGTTTGCGAAGGCAGCATTAAGTAAACAAAAGCCGCAAACGCCACAATAAATGCAAGCCATTGCACAGCGGTTAAGCGCTCTTGCTTATAGATGCCCCAGCCGATCATGGTAAATTGCACCGCGGAGAATAAAATAAGCGCGCCCATACCGGTATCTAACTCTATATAAGCTATAGAAAAACACAGCGCGTATATCAGCAAGCTCACACTGCTTCGCCAGCTTCCGGTATCGTTAATAACAGAACCACTTAATTGTGCATTTTTATTTAACTGCTTTGTATAGAGCAGCATAATAATGGTCAAACACACTGCCCCGCTGAGAAGCCGTATAACAGTGAAATTCCACGCATCAATATAACCTTGAGCTAATGCTAAGCGACACAATAACGAATTGGCAGCAAAGGCAACTAACGCGATAATAGTAAAGAGAGTGGCTTTCAAATAAATTCCTAACGTATTGATAAATATGTACCGTTTTTGTGTACAGGTTAAGTTAGCGTCCATTGTTGTAAACGTTAATATGGTTATTTTTTAATGATAAAGCTTTAATGTTTATACACTACGCTTTTTTACAATCTTTCACACCTACATTTATAAGCCATGTGTTAACCTTATAAAATAGATAAAAGGAGTGCGTGTGCGTCACATTTTAATTTTCAGTTTTTGCTTTATTGTAAGTGGTTGCAGCACTATTGGCTTTAACGACTTGTTTAATGATTATGCCACAAACACCACCCCTGTTAGGCAAGCTATTAGCAATAATAATATTGAAAATGCACGCACCCTTATAAAAACCAACAGTAAAGCCCACAGTAATTATTTACTGAACCAATTAGAGCAAGGGCGTATTGCTGATTTAGCTAATAATCCAGACAGTGCGCAAACATATTTTGAAACTGTCTACCAACAGATGCAAGCTAAGCGCCAAGCAGCCAAAATACAAGTAAGTGCAGGGCTTGAGCAAAGTAATGCGCTGTTAACTAACGACTCAGCGATAGGTTATATCCCACCTGCTTACGAAATGAGTATGTTGCATAGCTACAAAGCACTTAATTATGTTTATAAGCGCGATATTGAGAGCGCATTAGTTGAAATACGCCGTGCCAATAAAGTACAAGTTGATGCACTACTCGATAATCAAAGCGAGTTTGATAATGCCGTTGCTCAAGCACAACAACACTACCCAGGCATGGATAATTTAACTCGCTCGGTAAAAAATGGCTTTCAAAATGCGTATACGTTTTACCTATCCGGGCTGCTGTATGAAACGGCAAAGCAAGGCGATGATGCCTACATAGACTATAAAAAAGCGCTCGAAATACAACCTAGCAATCCGTATTTACAGCAAGATATATTGCGCCTTGCTAAGCAGCAAGGCTTTGCGGATGACTACAAACAATTTAAACGACAGTTTGGTGAAGTAAACACCATAGATAAAAATCAAGGCGAAGTAGTTATATTATTTGAACAAGGCCTTATACCAAAACAGCACGAGTTTAAATTGCGATTGCCTATTTATACTTCGCAGGGGGATGCCCGCTTTTATAGCCTAGCAATGCCTGTTTATATTAATAATGCCTACAGCAGTGCCGTGAATAATATAAAAGTTAATAACCAAGTATTAGCATTAAGCCCGTTAGTACATTTAGAGGCACTGGCTGCTAAAACTTTAGAACAGCAAGTAGCTGGTCGTGTTTCAAGGCAAATATTACGCCTTGTCGCTAAAGAAAAAATGCGTGCAGAGCTTGCGCGCAGTGCCGGTGATGTAGGGAACATTTTGGCTAATTTGTATAATCTTGCATCTGAGCAAGCAGATACGCGTAGTTGGCTTACCCTGCCTAATCAGATCAGCCTTGCCCGCAGTGCAGTAAAAGCAGGAGAACATACTCTAAACGTTGGCTCGCAACCGCCAATAAATTTTACCGTTAGTAAGCAAGGGTTAACGTTAATCTACCTAACCTCTGTTAATAACTATTTTAACTCCCATGTAGTGCAACTTTAGGAGCCATCATGAAATACATACTTCCCGTTATTGCGTTATTTATGCTTAGCGCATGTAGCAGCCGACCTGTAACCTCAGGTATTGGGGTTGAGCAAACTACCAACACTTACAAAGAGCAGCTCAATGTTAATAATCCACAATTAGCTAAAAAGCTTTTAATAAGTGATGTAAAAACGCGTCAAACAAATAACCTTACCGACGTAGTGGTTACTTTAGCGAGTACCTATAAAAAGTCGCAATACTTACAGTATCAATTTAACTGGTTTGATAAAGATGGCTTTGTTATTAAAGGCAATCACTCACCGTGGCAAGCCCTAACATTATTTGGCTTTGCTAAAACTCAGCTTGCAGGACTAGCTCCTAGCTCTAATGCCGTTACCTTCTCATTAGCTGTAAGAGAAGTTTCAACCGACGCACAAGAATTTAAAGATTAAAGGAAATCATGATGATCAATAAACAATTTAAATCACTGTCTAGTTATGCAATTTTAGGCTTAGCGGCACTGACACTTGCAGGCTGTGCCAACAAAGCGGTTGTCAGCTATGGTGATGCTCAAGCCGTGGAAACCACAGATATAAACTTTGGCTCTACTGACTTACAAAAAGTTGCCTCGCAAATGACCGACTCTCTGCTTAGTTCGCCTGTGGTTGGTACTATGACCGCCAATACACGCCCTGTGGTATTTGTAGAGCGTATTAAAAATAAAACCAGTGAACACATAGATACAGAATCAATCACCGACTCAATCTCTACTCAATTACTGCGTAGCGGCAAATTTAGATTTGTTGATATGACCCGTGTAGAGGCGGTTCGTGAGCAAATTACATTTCAAAACGAAGACGCCTTAGTCAACCCAAGTACTGCAGTGGCTTTTGGTAAGCAAATTGGTGCGCAATATATGCTGTACGGTAACCTATCAAGCATTGTTAAATCTAATGCAGATAAAGCCGATGTGTACTACAAATTTACAATGCGTTTAATGGATATGCAAAGCGGTCTTGTTGAATGGGCTGACGAAACTGAAATTCGTAAGACGCGTGAAAAATCAACGTTTGGTTGGTAATAACAGGAGCGAATTATGAAAACGCTTAGCTTAATTTTATGCGCTTTATTAGTAGTAAGTGCCCCAACGTTTGCCAAGTACGAACGAAATAAAGCCGTTCCTGTACAGCAAGTACTATTTGGTAAAGTAAAGTCGGCGCGCACTATTACTGAGCAACAACTAGTACAAGACAAAAGTAACGGCTGGAAAACCTTTGGCGGTGCCTTACTAGGCGGTGTTATTGGTAACCAGTTTGGCGGCGGCAGTGGTCGTACTATAGCGACTATTTTAGGATCGGTGATTGGTGGTAACGTTGCTCATAATCAGCAGCAAACACAGCGCTATGAAAACACACAGCTCGTTGAATTACTGATACAAGTAGAAAGTGGTGAGCAATTTATGGTGGTACAAGACAACGATCCCGCTATGCGTTTACACCAAGGGGATAATGTTCGCCTGATCTACTTAACCAATAACACAGTGCGAGTAGATAGCGCGTATTAATATTCTTTTGACGGCATAACTGAAAAAACCTAACTTAGGTAACTAAGTTAGGTTTTTTTAAAAGGTAATTACGCTTATTTTTAAGCTGGTTCTTTTGCCCAAAGCTGCTCATTTTCATGCATTTCATATAAGCCATGAGCACGGTTTATAAGTAAGTTTGCAAAGTCGGCTTGGGTTTTATCTCGTGCACCCGCTGTAATAATTTGGTCGGCCTTTAACTGCCACTGCAATGAAAAATAACGCATGGCATCACGTGCATCTTTTGCTGCAGACGCTTCAGCGTGATCGGTTGGTAAACGACCTGTGATCACCCAGTAACTCTTACCGTTTTGCGCTTTAAATTTCCAAAGCGCGCATAAAGGCGCTAAAAAACGGCTTTCTTTTTCAAGCAAGGTTTTAGGCATAATGCCTTTTTCAGCTAAATGTTTTTGCGCATTTTGAAAACATTCGCGCTGCCATTGAATTTCTTGTTGCTGAAGTTCAGCTTGCTGCTCTGGTGTTAATGGTTTTTGTTCTTGTTGCTGCATTTTAATAACCTTTTTACTTCTTTGTTTACACTTTAAGGGCATAACAAATAAGGCGCAAGCATAAATAGCGTGCTTAACACCTTATTCACAGCTGTTTGCTGGGTTTTTAAGCAAAGTACACTTACTTTATGTTGTGATCAAACGAACCCACAGCACCTGGGAATACCACTGGCGACTCAATACCCTGTTTATTCACGCTAGCAACTCCAAAATAGTAATTATCAATAACCACATTTTTTAGGGTAAATTCACTGACCTTATCAACCCATTGACTGTATTGCCATTGTGGTTCACTAGTATAGCGCCAGTATATACGATAGCCTGCTACATTTTTATCCTCTGTTGGCTGCCAAGAAAGTGTGGTACTGGCGCGTACGGCACCACTAATTTTCACCTCTTTTGGTGGCGCAGGAGCCCACGCCATTGACGCAAGGCTTACCGCATTTAATGAGGTAAGTTTTGCGGCGTAATCAAAATCCACCCCATCAATAGTATCACCGTACACTACCCCATTTTCGGTGCGCAGGTCTTGATGTTGGCGGTCATAATGCTCGTTGGTTTCCATAATACGCACAGCCGCAAAGCCCGCATCATTAAACGGACGGTGATGCCCGCCTCGGGCAAAGCGGTCGAGCCTGTATACCAGCATGGTATCTAAGTTTTCAATATATTTATCAGCAATGGTGTCTATGTAACGTGCTAAATTACGGCTCGCTGAGTCAACTTCGCCGCCGGTAAAACGACGAGTGCGGGCTTGTTCTTTAGTTTCAACGACGCGCGTGCCTTCAGAAAAAATACGTGCAGTGGTGTTATCGGTTACGCCATTAATGCCGGTAATATTTCCAATCATGTCGTTATTTAAAACACCATGAACCTGCCAGTTATTTTTTTGTGCGTAAGCAGTCAAAATTTTACCACCAAATAAACCTTGCTCTTCACCTGAGAGTGCGGCGTATACCACTGAGCCATTAAATGTATATTGCGATAACACCCGTGCAGCTTCAATAACACCGGCCACCCCTGATGCATTATCGTTTGCCCCCGGTGAATCGCTAGTAAAGTCCATAACATCACTAACCCGCGAGTCTATATCTCCCGACATAATCACCATACGGTTAGGATCGGTATTACCGCGCTGAATCGCAATTATATTAACCACTTCTACAGGGTTAGGAATACGCTTTTCTCCCGAAATGGTTTGCTTTACTTCTAGTATTTCTAAACAGCCACCACACTGTGCAGAAATTGCTTCAAATTCTTTTTTTATCCAACGCCTTGCCGCGCCAATACCACGAGTATCCGATTTAGTTTCAGATAGAGTATGGCGAGTCCCAAAATCCACCAACGTTTGAATATCATCTCCAATACGCTGCGCTGAAATTTGCCCTGCAATATTGTGCAATGATGCTTGTTGTGTGGTTTGTGCTGCCACACTATAAAATGGTGCGCTACAAACAGATGCAACCGCACTATACTTAATAAGCCGAGTAACTAACTTTAAAGGTGAAATTGACATAGCAGTTTAATCCTCATTGTTGATGTTTTTAAAATGACAGCTCTGCAGTTATACAGCAATGCTTTTGAGATAGACGTTAAAAACCTCAGGTTAAATTACATTTAATTAACATTAGCTAGCTTGCTCGGCCTAGTTCATTTGCAACTAATAAGTACGCTAGTTTAATAAAAATAATCACTTATACTGATTTGTACGTATACTAAGGAGAGAAACACGATTAATCAGCTATCATTTTATATACCCTGTTTAAAATAATAAGGTGCTGTAAAAATATGAAGAAACACGAAGAATTACCTGAGGATCATGTTGATCCCCTTATGCAGTATTTACATCATGCGATTCGCTTTGCCATTAAAATATTAGCGGTACTCATGGTGTTGGTTATTTTTTGGAGTATTGCTGATGTAGTATATGTTTTATATATGCGATTGAGCTCTCCCCCTTACTTTTTATTAAACATTGAAGACATTCTACAAACCTTTGGTGCTTTTATGGTGGTGCTTATAGCAGTAGAAATATTTACCAACATTCGTTTATATTTAGGTTCAAGCTCACTGCCGGTTGAACTGGTTATTGCCACCGCACTAATGGCTGTGGCACGTAAAATTATTGTTTTAGATTTAAAATTAGTGACCTCAGAGCAAATTGTTGGCCTTGCATTGGTAACAATAGCCTTAGGTATATCTTACTGGCTGGTAAAAAATAAAACCGGTCACACAAAACTTTAAAGCGTTAACTCAACTTAAGATAACACTTAAACATCTCATTCCCACTGCGCCTTTGTATTTTACAATGGTATAGTGGGACATCTCTATAAATACTTAATAAGCTTCTAATATGTATCGATTATTTGAACGGATGACTAAACCGTTTCCGGAGCGTTCTCCGTCTCAGCCTCCTAATACCTTATTTGCATTTTGCCGCCATTACACCAAAGGCATGGAACTGTCGTTGGTGCTTATGTCGCTTAGTGCCGCATTATTAGCTATTTTAGAAGTGTCTTTATTTAGTTACATGGGGCAACTGGTTGACTGGCTTGGCGAGTACACCCCTGAAGAACTTTTTTTGCAGCAACAATCCGAATTAATAAAAATGGGGTTAATGCTCCTAGTTGTGATGCCTGTGGTGGTATTTTTTAGGTCGGCCATTTTACATCAAGCTTTATTAGGCAACTATCCGATGTCGATTCGTTGGCTAGCGCACCGTTATTTATTACGCCAAAGTGTTAGCTTTTATCAAAATGAATTTGCCGGGCGAATAGCCACTAAAGTGCTGCAAACCTCATTGGCTGTGCGAGAGTCAGTGACTAAGTTACTTGATGTATTGATGTACATTGCCGTTTATTTTGGCTCAATGGTATTTTTAGTGGCCGCCTCAGATTGGCGCTTGATGCTGCCGTTATTAGTGTGGTTAGCATTATATATTTGCGTGCAAATTTACTTTGTACCACGGTTAAAAAGCATTGCAAGCTCACAAGCTGACGCACGCTCAGAAATGACCGGCCGTATTGTTGATAGCTACACCAATATTTCAACCATTAAGCTGTTTTCTTACACCCAACGCGAAGAGCAATATGCTAAACAAAGCATGGACGTATTTTTACAGCCTGTATATAAACAAATGCGTTTGGTAACCAGCCTTAATGTGGTTATTCAAAGCTTGAACTATTTACTGGTATTTTCGGTGGCAGCGGTGTCTTTGTATTTATGGTCGTTAAGTGCCATTAGTGCGGGGGCTATTGCTGTAGCATTGAGTTTGTCGTTAAGGCTTAATGGCATGGCCCAATGGATCATGTGGGAAATTAGCAGCTTATTTGAAAACATTGGTACCGTAGCCGATGGTATGCGCACCCTTTCAAACCCGATTGCGGTTGATGACAAGCCAAAAGCCGATAGCTTAAAAGTTACTCAAGGGGCAATCGACTTTAACAATGTACACTTTAATTATGGTAAAGCCGCCAATGAAAATAACCGAGGTCCAGTAATTAACGGTTTAAACTTAAATATTAAACCGGGCGAAAAAATTGGCTTAGTAGGTCGCTCTGGCGCAGGTAAATCCACATTAGTTAACTTGTTGCTACGTTTTTACGATACAGACAGGGGTAGCATTAGTATTGACGGTCAAAATATAACCGATGTTAGCCAAGAAAGTCTGCGCCGTTATATTGCTATGGTTACCCAAGATACATCCCTACTACATCGCTCAGTAAAAGATAACATTTTATACGGCAGACCCGATGCCACAGAAGCCGAAATGCTCGATGCGACCAAGCAAGCCAAAGCACTCGATTTTATAACCGATTTAGAAGACAGTAAAGGCAATAAAGGCTTTGATGCACAAGTGGGCGAACGAGGGGTAACCCTCTCGGGCGGGCAACGTCAACGGATTGCTATTGCTCGGGTGTTACTCAAAAACGCGCCTATTCTTATACTTGATGAAGCTACCAGCGCTTTAGACTCAGAGGTAGAAGCGGCTATTCAGGCCAGCTTAGATGATTTAATGACAGGTAAAACAGTCATTGCCATTGCACACCGATTATCAACCATTGCACAAATGGACAGGCTTATTGTGCTTGATGAAGGTGGTGTTGTAGAGCAAGGTAGTCACGATGAGTTAATTGCCAAAGGCGGCATTTATGCTGCACTGTGGGCACATCAAACCGGCGGCTTTATTGGTATTGAATAAACGCTAATGTGTAAGGTGCTACTTAAGATGCCTTACACACTTAATTATATTCTTATATCGATAAAATTTTAAATAATAATGCTGTATTGGTAACAATATTATTAATTACGTATTAGTGAATTGCTCGGCTTGATTAATACAAAGTGCTCTTATAATATACGCTCCAAAATATAGATGGATTAAAAGTTTAAATTTATGGAAAAAGTTCTTACTCTACTTTTACTTAGCGCATCATTCAGTAGTTTTGCAGATACCCCTTATATTGGTGTTGACTACATGATGAGTGATATCGAAATAAGTAATGAAAACGCGACCCCTAAAGGTGCATTGATACGTGCTGGTATTAGTAACAATAACATGGCTTTTGAAGCGCATTACCTAGCATCAAACACAAGTGATAATATTTATAATACAGAGTTAAATTTAGACAAAAGCTTAGCCCTATATTTTGTTATGCAATCTGATGTAGTCAATGGCTTTGGTCTGGACGTTTCATTGGGTTATGCAAAAAATCAAGTTGTTGTGTCTAATCCTTCCACATCAATAAATGGTGATTATAAATATGATGGTTTTTCTTGGGGAGTCGCAATGCACCAGCAAATTCCTTATTTAGAAAACACTCAAATAAGACTTGGTTATCAATCCCTTTTCAAAGGTGATGATATTGAAATAACCGGTTATACCTTAGGCTTTGTTTATCACTTTTAGTTATGTATGAAAGGAAGCAATAGAAATATGATTAATACACACAGTTTTTTTAAATTATCTGTAACCGCATTATTTATTATCAGCGTTACGGGTTGCGGTTCTGAAAGTGATACAACGGATCTTGCAAAAGCAATACAGTTAGACAAACTTCGTTCTGAAGGCACCATTATAGAATCTGTTAAGATAGTTGGAGATCAACAACGCTTAAAGCCAGGTGAGACATTACAATTAAGTGCTACGGGTATAGATAGTAATGGTGACACGCGCGACATTACTAGTGAGTTAACCTGGGAGTCTAACGATCCGACTATTGCAACTGTAAATAGCAATGGTGTTGTAAATGCGGTTTCGAGTACAACAGCAAACCAAGGGGCTGTATCTATCACAGGAACTACCATCAATGATATCTCAGGTGAAGGTGAGGTTTCAGTAAGTGATGTCGCAGTCACTGAAATTAACTTAAAAACAGCCGCTTCTAACATTGATTACATTAATACATGTATACCTGCGCAATTATCAGCCGATCTTACCTATGCTGATGGATATACATCTTTAAATACCATTAGAGGTTTAAGTTTTGCTGTTGATAACGGCAGTACTGCAACAATCAACTCTGACGGCTTATTGTTTACATCCGCTCCTGATGTTGAAGATACAACTATTACAGCTAAAATAGACAATGTTCTTGGTAAGCTGACAGTGAAAGCAGATCCTAAAAATTTAGAGTCTATCGATATTTTAGTTAATGATGAGCCAACTGAAGAGATCAATCTTAATATTGGCGATCGTATTCAAGTTAGTGCAATTGCCTCTTTGGTAGCTCAAGAAGCTAAGACTATTAATGACACTATTACTTGGTCGCAAGTAGGAACCCGTTATATTGGTATAACAGATGAAGGCGAAAACAAAGGAACGCTTGTTGCTCTCAAGTCTGGTGAAACTCAATTAATTGGCAGCTGTGGCAACAAGCAGAAAATTATTACAGTAACAGTCGATGGTTCTGATGATTTAAATGATCTTCAAATAAATGATGGCAGTTCAGTATTAACTATGACCCCTCTTGGTTCAATTAATCTCACACTGACGGCTAATGGCAGTGATGAAACTTCAAGTGTGAATGTAACTGAATTTGCTGATTGGAGCATTAATGGAAGCAGTTTGGTAACTACAAAATTAATTAGCGCAGGTACAGAGAATGCGGTTTATAGATTAACCAGTAAAACGAATAGCGCTGGTAGTTTTATTGTTTCAGCGACCTACGATAATCAAGTAAGCAGCGTTCAGGTAAATATTGAATAAATAACCCTTCTATATTTGTGGATGCTATTTAAATTATTTAACTAGGGTCTGTTGGTCTTTTAAGGTTAGATTTGTAGTAATCTGTTTGGCATTTAGGCAATAACGCTGCATCAATGCCAAACAGGCGCTGCCCATCGAGCTCTTCCCTAGGGTGGATTTACTCTTTGTTGCCCACTGAATGTAGGTAAGGAGCGTTAGCAAGACGCGAAAACTTTGCTCGGACTTACTTATTCTTACATGGATGTAAGCCAGTAGAATAACGCGTGAGCAGTTATCAACTGCTCACGAGGTTACAAACCTCGCGCCACGATTAAAAAGACCCTACATGCTGCTACTACCTATCAGACTAAAAGTTAGTAAAACTAATGCCCTACCCCTTGACATATATTAAAGTGTTACTTTTGTTTTTCATTAAGTAGCTCTCCATGTCTTTTTTAATTAAACATAAATACACCCTCTATGGGGTGCTCGCTATTTTACTTTGGAGCAGTTTAACTGCTTTTGTTCGTGATTTATCGGAGTTATTTAGCCCAATTGGCGGTGCTGCTTTGATTTATAGCGTCAGTGCGATTTTTTTAATGCTTGTCATGGGTGTACCAAAGCTAAACAATTATCCAAAGCGCTATTTAGCCTTTGGTGGCAGCTTATTTGTGATTTACGAAATGTGTTTGGCTTTATCGCTTGGCTTTGCAAATAGTCGCCAGCAAGCGTTGGAAATGGCGATTATTAACTACCTTTGGCCAGCGTTAACTATTTTGTTATCGATTATTGTTAACCGCATTAAAGTAAGCGTATTAGTCTACCCGAGCATACTGATTGCGTTTTTAGGCGTTGCATGGTGCATTGCAGGTAATAGTGGTTTATCTGTGGAAGTATTAACCGCTAATATTAGTGACAATCCAGTAACCTACTCCATGGCATTTGCAGCGGCGTTTATTTGGGCTGTGTATTGCAGTGTAACGGTAAAACTTAGCGAGGGTAAAAATGCCATTAGTATATTTTTTGCAGCCACGGCAATCTCTTTATGGATAAGTTACGGATTAAGTAATGAACCCAGCTTTGAGTTTAGCCTAGATTCTAGCTTTTCCTTAGTATTGGCAGGCGTGGTTATTGGTGGAGGTTACGCACTATGGAACCAAGCAATCATTGGCGGTAACCTAGTGTTGTTAGGCACCCTGTCTTACTTTATTCCTGTGTTATCGACACTATTTGCCTCTATTTACTTATCAATATCGCTCACCAGCGTATTCTGGCAAGGCGTTGTGTTAGTTACATTAGGCTCATTAATGTGTTTTATTGTGACCCGAAAAATCAAGCTAACTCAATAAACCAAGGAATAATTGCGCGGACCGAATTCCCCTCAGACGCGCATCGTATTTTAAAGTGATATTATGAATTCACTATCAGATTCGCTTTAAATAAAACGCCATTAAAGAATATTAATTTAGTCATCTCTTCAAATAACTTTATATAAATCAATAAAACTCACCCGTTTAATAAGCCCTTGCTCACTAAAGACAATAGATACTGAGTTAAAAATATTATGAGTCTACTTATATCTTTAAGTCTACAAGTGCTTCGCATCTAATGCGACTTCATTGCCTCCAAAGCTTAACACCTAACAAACTAAAGTATTAATTTTAAAACTAAAAGTAAAACTTATTGATTGCATGGGGAGAAAAATGATACAACCCTGTACCTCAATTGTGTACTGCAGGTTGAGATAATCATTATCAAAGGAAAGTTATGAAAATATATACATTTATTTTGGCCTTACCGCTATTAGGTATCACCAGCTTTGCAACTGCACATTCCCAGCAAGAACGAACGTTTAAACCGCAGCCTGCTATTGTAGAGCGCGTCATGCATCACGGCGTAAACCAATACAGTAATAGCAATGCACCTGTGGCACAATCACAAAAAAAGCCGCAACAGCTACCTCAACAAACGCCAATACAGCAACATATTACAACGAAGAGAATGTTAAGCCAGGTAATGGCCGTTAGTTGTGACTTGAATGCCCTTGCTGTTGCAAATCCCATTACGATTATTGACGAAGTAAAGCGCCAAGGTACACGGTGTATCAACGAGTTATTTGCTGCAACCGATCTTCAACCACAGATTTTTACCACCGATAATATGATTGCTGTAGCCAATCATGCTAACTCACTTTCACAAAGTTACACTGGTGGTGGCAATGAGCAGATCGAAGCTTTATTTTTATATTTGCGAACCGGCTTTTATGCAGAGTTTTATAATGACTCTATCGACTTTCCTGCATTGGTAACACCTAGCGTTGCAGATGCCATTGATGCCTTTGTAAACAATCAACATTTTTATGATAACAACGATGACCATGGTAAAACACTGTCAGAGGTCATTATTACAATGGATAGTGCTGAACAACAACATCGTTATCTTGAAGTTGTTAAGCAATGGCTAACGCGTTTTGATAAAAGTTATGCGAGCAGTTGGAATATGCGTAATGCAGTTAATGGAATTTTTACGTTGCTATATCGCGGGCAGTGGAATGAAGAATTTGTAACGTTAATAGCAAACGATAAAGCTTTAGCAATAAAATTAAGTGAGTTTACGCAAAAACAATGGTTAATTGGA